>JALWRB010000520.1 GCA_027077875.1 Candidatus Heimdallarchaeota archaeon | reverse complement strand
CCTCACCGAACGCATCACTCGGTGGGATACCTTCATACATGGTGTTTATACCTGCTACTCTGTTCCCCAGATCAATCGCGGCATCTACTCCAGCACCCATGGCCAGTGCCGAAGCGAATCCAGCTACAAAGACATCACCACTCCCAGTCGTGTCTACCGTCTCTTGGATAAGACGTGTGGGGTAGTGAGTAACCTTGTCACCGTGGAACTCAACCCCTGAGGCCGATGTGATCATGAGACCTCCTACGGGTATGTCCACACTTACCTCCTGATCCGAGGCCTTCACGTAGTCAAATACTCTAGCTGCTTCCTCCAGTCCTCTGTTCACCCGGACAAGGACCGTACCGTCTTCACCGAAGTCCCTGACAAGGGTCTGCATGTCTATAATCGATACTTTACCCAGATCGGACAGATGTTTGAGTCTATCTGTCCTAATCTCACCCGCTAGCCCCGAGACGATGACCACGTCGAATCGTTCCTCAGGTAGGTCGACTATATCTGCTGCCCTGCTCAAAAGATGCATACATCTGTCCTCCTCACAGTCCTCCTCGTACCTGAATACTGTGGACACATCCGAGGGTTCCACTCTCAGATCCACCCCGTTTGGAAAGGGGAACTCAGGATCTGCCGAGGTGAGGAAAGCTATCCTGTGAAACACCCTGCTTAGCACCGGGTACATGAAGAGCGCGGGACCACCCAGAAGCTTTTTACCGTATCTCAGATCATAGCAGACGTGTCCGACAACAAGGACTGACAGATTCATCTCTGAATGTATTGAATTTTTGTGGTATATATGTGGAATAGTGTAATACTGATTTATGCTAATCTGGAGTATGATGCGAATGTGAGTGATTTGTCGACTGTTGCTGGGGTGATGTCCCCGATCACAGCTCCGACGACATATTTCATGTGCTTCTTGGAGGCAAGATCGAGTATCCTCTGTGTGATTACCCCATCAATGACGATGGATGTCACTGAATCAGTCTTTTCGAGTGAATTATAGGCTTCGGCCGTGGGAACAGATGCAATGAGCTTGTTGTTCTCGTCCAGCATTACTGCTTGGAACGTCTGCTTCACGCTCTCTGCGTGCATCCGAACTTCATCGGGTATCTTAATGACCGAGCGTCTTCTTCGACCTCTGTCATCTAATCTCCTACGACCTCTGTCATCAGACCTTCTTCGACCTCTATCATCCCTTCGGGAATCGGTAGGCTTGGATCTGAGACGCTTTTCTACTCTCTGTTTCTTCTCCCTTGAGTACCTCGAACGCTTGTTCTTCGCTTTCTTCTCAACGGGTTCAACGGGCTCGACCTCTTTTGTCTCGACCACTTCGGTCTGGACCTCCTCGGTCTTGGAGCTCCGTTTGTACCTCTTGGTCGAAGGCTTGGAAGTTCGGGCCTTCTTCGGTGAACTCGAAATTCTGTCAAGGGACTGCGATCGACTTTTCTGTGGTCTGTGGTCATTCTTATCCATGAACTCCTTGAGGTCCATTCGCTCTGTGAGGAGCTCGGCATCAAGGAGAGAGACCTTGTTCTCAAGTGCTTTGAGAACTTCTTGCTTGCTCAGGTCCTCGACCTCTTTGTTCTTCGGTGCCCTGGCGACGTAGTCAACAGACACCGTGTTGGCGAGGAGCTTGAGGAGGAAGTCTCCACCCCTGTCACCATCAAGAAATGCAGTGACGATCTTCTTCTTGCACAGTGTTTTAACAGACGGTGGGATGTTTGAACTTCCTTTGAGCTCAATGGTGTTAGAGATGTTGTACTTGAGAAGTTTCTCCACATCTGCCCTGCCCTCTACCAAGATAATCTCCTCGGAGTGGTAGACATCGGGACCAGCAGCGAGTCTCTCGGGTCCAAACTTCGTCATTTTCCCTCTCTTGGAGGACTTGAGGACCTTGTCAGGAAGATTCTTGACATCCTCGGATGTCTTCCAGTTCTTCATGATCTCTGCTGCACGGGCGGCAATTGCTTGCCTCTTCTCCTTTCTCACGTCTTCAATCCTTCGCAGTTTGATTGAAGCAGAACAGGGACCCACGCGGTCTACCTGCTCAAGTGTAGCAGCGATGATGGCCGTCTCCACCTTGCTCAGGCTGGAGGGGACCTCGATGGTCCCGGTGGTCTTCCCGCTACTCTTTTTTACTTTTAGAACAATCCGTCCGATCCTGCCGCTGTTCTGGAGTTGTTTGAAGTCCATCTCTTCCTCCAGAAGACCCTCGGTCTGACCGAATAGTGCTCCTACTATGTCACTCTCATTCGCATAACCATCTACCAAGATTTCCGCATGAACACGATATTTAATTAATTCTTCGTATGTTTTTGCGCCTATTATAAACAACCTCGGTTTTATTGATTTGTGACATGGAACCCAGAAAGAATAAAAATTCTTAGGATTCCCTGAATTAATTATATACTGATTCTTATTAAACAATTGCATTGGGCTTCTTGATATTAAGATATCTGCCGGAGATTGCTCCCCAAATCATCGGACGACCTCAGTGGGGTCCTCGAACTCCGGCATTATACTCAAGAATTACTGATATGTCATAAGGATTACGCTGATTCCCGGAGGACGTCACTTTCTCTGGATAAAGGATATGATAAATGGTGGGAAGAGCGAGGTACCCACCAGCAGGATGAGCAGACCACTCGGGAAACCAGAGAGCATCGCTTGCAGCCCGAACAATGAGAGTACAATTCCCAGCAGCAGCAGGAAGATACTCCTCAGCTTAATATTGATCTTACGAGTCCACTTGCCCCTGGGTGATTTGGGACCCAAGAGCCCAAGAATCCCATAGACATTGGCATCCATTAGCATAAGGTTGGAGCTGATACTAATATAGATGAAACCGAGGATCTGGCTGTACTTGAATTCCGATTCCCCTCTCATCTTCCTCTTGGAGATCGAGTAGATCACGAAGAGGGTGTAGGTGATGAGGAGGCTAGCGGGGATGAAGATCGCAGTTGTCACTCCAAAGAAATAGGCCCGTTGTGACTCGAAGCCCATGAGGATGAGCGGGATAAAAGAGAAGCCGTAGACATAGGCAACGAAGAGAACCGGAGTCATGAAGACAATGCTCAAGGTCTCCGTCTTCTGCTGGAAGCTCAAGTGGGGTGAGGACATGATGTCACGGTACCTGCAGCGGAGCACATTTGTACCTCCATGTGACCATCTCCAGACCTGCGAGATCTGGTTAGAGTAGCCGTGAGGAACGTCACCTATGGATCCCAGAAAGTTGAGGAACTTGCCCCTCTTCCCACTCGCAAGGAGCTTGAAGCTCGTGTCGGTGTCCTCGGTGAAGGTCTCCTCCGAGAACCCCCCGATCTCTCGGAGTGCTGATAACCGGAAGATCGCAGTAGACCCTGCGAAAAGAGCGACACCCAGCTTCTCCTTTCGGGGTTGCAGGAGCTCGAAGAACTGCAGGTAGAGGAGAGCAGACCACTCGTTGACGTAGTCGGTGAGCCCCCGGAATTCCTTCTTCAACTGCACGTACGCGGCATCAGGGTTGGTCATGATACCCCAAACCAGAACCTTGACCGCGTCTCTCGTGGGTACCTGATCGTAGTCGTAGAAGCAGGCATAGTCGTGCTTCAGAGTCGGGAGAAGGAGGTTGAGCATACCTGCCTTGTACTTTTTGTTCTCCGGTCGGTAGAAGTACTCCACACCGTACTTCTCGCAGAGGGAACGGTACACCTCGGACTGCTCCTCGTCAGGAGTGTCATCAGCGACCACAACGTGGATCTTCTCCTTCGGATAGCTCTGGTCCATGAAGCCCTTGATGGTCTTCTCGATCTTCTCAACAGGGACAAATCGTATCGGGAGAACGACGTGGACGTCTGGGTAGTGGTCGAATTCCAAGACATCGGGGTCGACCTCACCATTCATCGGTTTGTCAATCCCAATCGTGATTAGAAGAAAGACCACCTCAAAGAGGATCAACGTCTCCAGAGCCAACTGGATGCTTACGTATACTCGGTAGAAAAGCGAAGGTTCAGCTATCAGACCAAGCAATGCACCCCAGACATGGAAAACCATAATTGTGCCGAGGAAAAGACCGCTCAGGAAGAACAGAAGCCGTGCCATCCTTGGTGTGAACTTCATCCAAGCTCACTCGTCAATTACTAGGGATATAAACTAATGTAAGCTTCGATCAATCATCGGGAAGTGATTCAAGTGACTTTTGATTCCACCGACTCTATCGCCCGTGCTATTCCCAGTGTCAGATTCGGTGGAACAGCCTCACCAACCATGTCGTACTTCTGGTCGGTTGTGCCTAAAAATACGTGGTCGTCTGGAAAACTCATCAGCCTCGCATGCTCACGGATCGTCAGCAACCGGTCCTCGTAAGGATGGATGAACTTCGACAACCCCATCACGACCTCAGCAGGCTTGTCAGGATCAAGACGCATGTAGTTCTTGTACTGCTTCTTCGCACCCTTGAAGTACACCAGACCCTGCCCGAAACCAGTCATCGAGACCTTCGAAGCATGCTTAGGAGGAGGAAGCACGATGTAGTGATCGTCGAATCCATGGGGATCATTCGGTGGTGGAAGATCAGAAAGAGCATCCCCGACCGTGACGTAGGGAAGCCTCGGCGACCTCAGATCAACATTGGAGATAATCACCCGCTTACGCCTCGAAGGAACACCCCACTCCTCAGCATGAACGACATTGAAGTACGGACGATCCAAGCCCAACCGAGCAAATTCTTCCGCCAACAAATCAGCATTCCTCCCCTCCAGAACACCCGCCACATTCTCTATGACAAAGTACCGCGGACGAAGATCAGCTATCAGACGTATGCTCTCGATCATCAACCTGCCAACTGGATCATCAAACATCCTCAGATAGGGGTCCCGGATACGCTTCTCATTCGCAGCAGTGTACGGCTCACACGGTGGAGAAGCAGTCAGCAGAAACGGACTGTCTCCGATCTCACGAAGGATGTCCAAGCTGTGCAACGAAGAGACGTCACCCTGACGAGAGACTTCCCCGAAATTCGCATTGAACGTGTTCACGCAGTGCTCTGCCTTGTCAACAGCAAAGACCGTCCGATACCCCGCTTGGTGATAGCCTGAGGACGAACCACCACCTCCGCAGAACAAGTCCACAACCGTTCTCTCTTCGACCACAGCTACCGGTGGACTCAGTGATTTATTACGACTTCCATCTGTACCTCTGTCGTAAACCTAGCGAAACGATTTTATTAAACTGGACCAAAGGTACTTTGTCTGCTGTTCACTCAGTAGAGAAGGGCGTGTGGCTTAGCTTGGTTATAGCGTCTCGTTCACACCGAGAAGGTCGCCTGTTCAAATCAGGCCACGCCCATTTTTGTACTCTGGAGGTCTCTTGTTCCAGAATTAGATTATTATTGTACTATCGATTTTTCTGTTTTCCCGCGTCTTTTGCAGGATCATGCATATCTTTCTTCCCGGCTGCATGTTCACCTTAAAGTCCGCAATTCTTCCACATTTCTGTGTTTCCCTTGTTTTATTGAATCTGGTAATTCTTCCGCCCCCTCTGCTCGCAGTGGGGTTAAGGTCTGGTATTTCTTTCTCCCCCTCTGTTCGCAGTGGGGTTAAGGTCTGGTATTTCTTTCTCCCCCTCTGTTCGCAGTGGGGTTAAGGTCTGGCATTTCTTTCTCCCATCCTACATTCAGTCACCCGTTTGATTAGATCTGGCATTTCTTTCTCCCCGCTCACATTCAGTCGCTCGTTTGATCGGATCAGGAGATTCTTCCATATCCCCGTGTCTCACCCCCAGCTGTGTTGAATAGTGATTTCTTCCTTCTTCCCGTATCTCTCCCCTGCTGGATTGAATCGTGAATCTCTTCCTCTGTATTCCAGCGGGGTTAAAGTCCGCCTGTCCCTTTCCTTTCTTCTAATTTTGGAATGGTTGAGGTGCACAATTCCCCAGAATTGCGGATGGTCTTAATGTTGACACTAGGTAATGTTCATTTACTTTGGAGCTTAATTATAGGATATTAGGCGAAATGCGGAGCGTATTCGGCAGAGGCGTTTGCAGGTGTACAAGGACGCTCTCCGATCCCGTAGGTACTCGATGGCTGAGTTCACGAGGATGAATGCGGAGTTTTTCGGAGAGCTCTGGAGGGCCCATGTAAGGAAGATGAGGGATGAGTGATCCGATTACTCTGTCACTGGTCAAGTTGCAGAGGGTTCTGAATGAGTTTGGGTATGACTATGTCTTTATTGGTGGTGTCTCTGTCTTCGTCTTCGGGAGGTCTCGAATGACCATGGATCTTGATGTCATTGTTGACGAGGATCCAAGTCGGAGGTCTGACTTCGTCGAGGCTTTGCGAAAGAAGGGCTTCATGAATTTCCAGAGTGATCTTGATGAGGGAATGTATGGGAGTTTCTTCCTGGAGGAGAGCATGTTCAGGATTGACATGAAGGGTATTTTCTCACCCAAGGATAGGTACTCACTTGAAAATGCGGTCGAGGCTGAGTTCAACGGAGTGCCGATTCGGGTAGACTGTCCTGAGAATATCATTATAAACAAGCTGATCTTGGGTAGTGAGCAGGACTGGGAGGACGCTATCTCTGTTTTCGTAAGGAACAAGGACAATCTGGACATGGAAGAGCTTGAGAAGCTCTCACGGGTTAATGGGGTCGAGGAAGAATTCATCCTATTCCTCGAAGAGCTCAGGTCTTTCGACATTGATTGATTCCATAAGGAAATGGGAATCTAATAGATGATCTCTTCAATTACAATCTCTATCGATTGACTCCCTAAGGTAATGGTGATATAATCGATGACCTCTTCAATTCCGGTCTCTTTTGATTTTGAAGTCTGAGTTCTCCCGCTTACTCCCCTCCCGAATTATGGTATCTGAGCACTCTCTGACCAAATTTTATTAATAATTTATCGTGTATAATAATCTATGGAGACTACACAGTCTCATGGATTTGTTTATGAAGTGGATACGTACAAAGTCAAGCTGTCATATTCTGATTTACAAAGGTTCCCAGAGTATCCAGAGAGTCCAATTCTGGAACTCTCAAATGGTGATTTATATATAGTTCCATCCCCGAGTCCTAGACACCAGTCCATCGCTCTGAATCTTGCTTATCTCATCAAGAGCTTTTTGATATCCAATGCTATTGCTAAGATCTTCCTTCCACCAATTGACGTGATACTAGATCCTCATAATGTGGTTGTGCCCGATCTCGTTGTCCTGACAAGTAACCAGTATCAGTCAATCACAGAAAAAGCCATCACTGGTGTTCCTATGTTTATTGTCGAGATCCTCTCATCTAACAGGCATTCTGATGAGGTACGGAAGAAATCAATCTATCAGTCTGCGGGAGTTAAGGAATACTGGATTATTGATCCAGAATCAGAGATAGTAGAAGTAAATATCCTCTCGGATGGGAAGTACATGAGCAGAAAATTCTCAAAGGAGAACGGGGCTATCAGGTGTGAGACTCTCTCGCTAGACATTGAGTTGGATGGGCTCTTTGCAGAGTAAGTTGTAGTGTATGTATGTACTGAACATTATGAAATATTCGCATTGAGATACATGTTTCAACAATACCAGACACACAATGTAGTACCCACCGTGACGTAAACTAGATCCCCTGGACGACAACCTGACGGATCAGTAATTTGCATACGAGATCAAGAAGGCTGCGCACCGAATCACTTATCTGACATCGAAAAGCAAGGATTGAGGGAGTCGATACGTGAGACCTAGTTTTAAGTCTGGGATGATTACTAATACTACTTCGGAATCCCCGGATAAGCAGTGCTACCTCAGAGGAGAGTTGGGTGGAGGTCAAGTTCCGAGTAATTGGATTAATGGTCAGGAGTGTCAGGGTTGGTCATCTTGATAAGGATGAGGCAGTCAATGTTACACGGAGTACCCATTTCACGAGATTAGGGAAGTGTGCCAATATGGAGTGAAAATAAACTTAAACTGACGTTATGTTTTGTAATAATTTTAATATGACTGAGCACTAAAATGATATAGAGCGTCTGCCCTATGGCGGACAAAGGCGAGGAATCCAATACCCTTCTTGGTGCTGGCACTCGCCGCTTTTTATTTCGAAGGAAATATTTTGAGTCCATAATTTAGACTTCGTCCATAGCCAATCTTCAAATACCGAGGATTGAATTGTGAATGATCTTGCTACTAATTTGGAGGTATTGGAGAAGACGCCAACCGTTGTAAAATCATTTCTGAACAACCTCTCGGGATCATGGCTTTCTTGTAGAGATGTGGCAGACTGAGGACCTATTGAAATAGTAGGGCACTTCATCCACGGGGAGAAGACCGACTGGAAATCCCGACTGGAGATACTCTTCTCCGGTCTTGAGGACAAGATGTTCATACCCTTTGACCGCTTTGCGCAATTCCAGGATATCGAGAGCTAGACACTGGAGAATCTATGAGGGACAGTGATTGATGTGTATTTGAGGGCGATAGTGAACATACTAGGGTTTTTTCTTGTACTTGCTCTCGTATCTCGCTATCCGTTTCGCTTGCTTTCTTCTTTTCTTTCTATTATTCAGAATTTGTACATAGGCAATTGCTGCTATGATCAGCCCTCCGACGAGCACAATTTTAACATTTTCCAGTGTTTTTACCCTGATGGGAACACCAAATATGAATTCTTGCTCATCAAACAGGCATCCCACTTCGTACCCATTGAAGGTGTTGTTCTCGCACACGAAGTTCACATCCGTTGTGGAGGACTTATTCGACGAATCATACGCTGTTTCAGTACGTATCATGACGTCCCCGATCATTTCGTTGTTTGTGACTGTGATCGAGGCATTCGTACTACTAGGTAGATCGATATATACAATAGTTTTGGCAGAGATATTATTGCTATCGATCAGTATGTCTGGGCTTTCTGCAGATATCTGGATGCTGACTCCTAGTGATTTCGTACTATTCAAATCGATGGAGTTTCCTTGGACAATGCTCACAAGTTTGGTATAGATGGTTACTCCTTCGAGGTCCTTACCTTGGGCAATTACTATGTTGTTCTCAATCGTCCCCCCTGACTGACTGGATATCCCGTAGAATATGGACGCATTGATATCAGAGATGGTATTATCTAGAATAGAGACCTCCGCAATAGTATTTATTGTATTCACCAAAATTGCATAAAGTGTACCCGCGTCAATTGATTTGAATGAGTTGTTCTCAATGCTGATCACAGATGTGTTCATAGAATCGATGATATTTATTCCCCAAAGCACATCTGAGGTGGATTGAGCTCTTCGTATATTAAATGCATTGTTATTTCTAACAGAAATTGTACTGGAGAGCACATCACCGGTATTGTATACTCTGAATATCTCATTATATTGGTAATCTGATCCATCCAGTTCACTAATATTATAGACGGTATTGTGTGATAGGGTTATGTTCTGATCACCATAGTTGGATCCCACTCTGACCATTGTACCGGAATCGAACTGACCATCCCTTACCACGTTCCTCTCTGCTGTGACTACTGGTGCTACCAGATGGATGAAATTGAGGATTCCACTGATCCTGAAGTTTTCAAGAATGTTACTTGAAGCTGTAGCTCTCTCGGATTCTACCCTGATCATATTGCTCGTTGCCCAGAGCTCGTTACCATTGCCAATCTCGGTGAAGGTATTTTGTTGAATGAATGCATCCATGTAACCGACGACATCGAAAATGGGGTAACCTCTTCCCTCGATTGATGTCTTCATATCACTAACCAAATTCTTCGCAATACTGACGTTCCGTCCCTTGGATATGAAAAATAAGCTAATAAAACCAGTTGTTATCCTCTTTACTTCATTGCTCTCTAGCTCGATGTTTGAGACGTTAGAGGAGTAGAGTAAATTCATTCCTGACTCTCTGTTCCATTCAATATCCGTGTAAAGCGAATTCTTAATATGAAGATTCGTGATATCTTCAACCTTCACAACTTCAGAGCTGTAATTTCCGGTAAACGTGATGTTGTCCAACACAACGGTTCTGCTCGCGTCTATCAAGAGGGGGATACCAGAGATGGTCAGATTATCAAGGAGGATCGAACTGGCATTCCTCAGGACGAGTCTCTTACCATTGAGTGTTCCCAGCACTGATGTGATATTTGAGGAATGTATTGTCCCACCACCCGCATCTATCACATAGTCCTCCACTTGATTTAGAACCTGTACTGCTCT
>JALWRB010000519.1 GCA_027077875.1 Candidatus Heimdallarchaeota archaeon | reverse complement strand
GAGCAAGGATTCGAATTTCTCTCAGAAAGCATGGCATTGGGAGGTTCAATTTTCCTTGCATCAATTGAATATTTTGAGGTATCCGTATTCGTACTCGTCGTCCTCACTGCTGTTTTGGCACATCTCAAGTATGCACTCCGAGACAAGTCGACAACGTCTGGTGTCAGCATCCTCTTGGGTCTTGCTCCAGTCCTTACATTCTTCAGAGAATACAGTACATTGACCATTGGTTCAGGAGATTTCACTATCGAACTGGGCTTTGTCCAGATTGTCTTTGTCACTCTCAGCTCATGGCTGCTTTTGGAGTCATTCAGAAGTTCAAATGACGCACTCCTCGAAATCAAGAGCTCTTTTGTGACCGCGATCGTCCTAAGCTTCACTGTTCTTGGTGGAGTCCCTGATTTCACTATGCAGGCGTTAATGGTCTACTATCTTGTGGCTATAGCGGTCTTTGAGATCAGATCACGATCCGTTTATCAGATATTCTCATCCTTGGCAGTGCTCGTCATTCCTCTGTTCGGATTTGGGACTCCAGAAGTGTTCAATCTTCTGATCTTCTACCTTGTCCAAGCACTGATTACGATGCTCAATCTTGAGAGGAAGAGGGTTGAAAACATCACTGATGCGACAAACTCTTACTACGGAATTATTATCCTATCAAGTGTGTATGCATTGTTCGCTCCATTTGGTGACAGCATTACTTTCATGGTGATGACAACAGTAGTAGGACTTGTTTACATCGGATATGAGGTCTTCACTGAGATTGACATCAAGCCGATTTCTCTAAGTATGCCTGTTGCGCTTATTCTCAAACTTCTGCAGGTATCTTTCTCTTCGTCTGCAGCCCAGTACACGGTGGATCTTGGGATTAAATTCATGGGAATATCAGCCTCTATTCAGTTGCTGATGGCGGTTGCCTTCCTTGCATATTCCCGTACCCGGTCAAGCACCCCTACTGAAGTGGTTGCTGGGTTGTCTTTCATCGGAATAGTGGTCGGTATCTACGGATTATTCGACACGGTTATCGTAGGTCTTCCTCTCCTCATATCTAGTTACCTCTTGTGGAGAAGTTCCTCGGAGAGAAACCAAGTTATCGTCTCAGTGTACCAGTTGCTGGTAATCTCCTATCTGTACTTTAACAACCCTGCCTACGCAGCAACTGCACTTGCAGTCTTCGTCATCAACTTTGTGGTGATGACCATCCAAGTGGTCTCAACGAGCACCAACATTTACTCCACTCAAAAACTCTTGATGGGAGTCAACATGATCCTCATAGGAACCTTTGTAGAGCCAGCACTTGCTTGGAAGGAGTTCGCTCCACAGGTAGTAGTTCCTTACCTTGACTATGTGTGGCTGGCGCTCCTTGTCTTCTATGACATCATTGTCGTCCTAGATGTGAGAAGTGGTGGGTTCAACCTATTTGATACTGAAGTTTCAGATGGACTTGGTGCAATCATCGGGAAGAAGTTCACATCTCTCGAGGATACGATCTCTCTTCTAGGAATCATCCAGAGCGCTGTTTTCGTCCTTTGGGTTGGTATGGACTCTCTCGTGTGGATTGTTCCGATCCTTGCGGTCCAGGGACTGATCATTCTTGCAAGCACAGTCACTGAGAAGAAGAGCTATGACGTGCCCAGTATACAGTTGATGGTTGTTACCATGGGAATTCAGGTAGTTACGGGTGTGTACAACGTGCTTGCAGGTGGATTCTTGAGGAGCATGGACATCGGATTTGGAACAATCGATATAGCGGCGATCGTATCGTTCGGTTACTTTGTGCCACTCATCATCGCGGGTATTGGCGTCATGTTCTCAAACTTCTCAGAGAGAAAAGAACCAATTCTTACGTCAGGTGCAGGAATTGTCATTTCCGTAATTGCGCTCATACTGGCCCTAATAGCATCCGCGAGTGGTACACCGGGGGTATTCCCTGCGATCATAGCTCTCTCACTCCTCGGTGTATCTGTGGGTGTCACTGCCAAGGAAAGCATCAGTGCAACGATCGGGACTCTCGTGTACTATGTCACGGGGATGATTTATGGTCAGGTACTCCTCAGTGCAGGGTATGACCTCTCTTCATTCCTCGGAGTATCGATGAACGGCACGAGCCTAATTTTGCTGGCTCTTTCCACCCTCATGTACTTCATGTCCATCTGGATAGAATCTAGTTTCGACTTGGGTGAGAGTTATGGATCCGTGGTTACCATCACCATACTGGTGTTCGCGTTCAACGGTCTCACAGCGACGAAGTTCGTTACTGGAGCAGAGAAGATGCTAACTTTCATGAGCTTGGCCTTCTCCTCTAGCATGAGCTACTGGTACGGTATACGCTATTCTCGTGATAGAATCCGTGATATCGGGCTGTTAATCCTGACCATTGGGTTCATCGGCGGTATTGGGCTTGCATTCTTCTATGCATTCCAAGGTACGCTTGATCCACTGACTGCTTTGTTCTCGTTTGTCTCAGCGGCCATTGCATTCCTCTTTGTTCTGGGAGTAAGGCAGATAAATAGGAATTCAGACCGGAAAGACATACTGAGAATATTCCTGCCTAAGGAGAGGTAATC
>JALWRB010000518.1 GCA_027077875.1 Candidatus Heimdallarchaeota archaeon | reverse complement strand
GATCGTGAGACCGCGGACGATGTATCTTCGTGTGGTACTTAGATCGTGATCTCAACCGCGGATGGATTCCATGAGCTCCTGCAACCTCTTCTCGTAGACCTCATGATTTCTCAGCTTGATCTCCTCGTACCCCCTGATGACGTCCGGGAGCTGTGCTATCTCGACCGCCGTGCTGTAGTTCTCCCCGTCGAGGAGCTCAATTACCTCCTGCATGGTCTGCATGTACTCCCGGGGAAGTCTCCTTTCCAGTCTGCGTACCTTGGTGTACCCGAAGATGTCGAGTGGCGTTCCCCTGAGGAACTTCATGGCGGCGAGGACTCGGAACGCTGTCCCGAACCACGGGCCGAAGCTGCTCTTGCTCTTCTTGCCCATTGCCCTGAGGATCGGAGGGTGTAGCCTGTAGGTGATTCTCGCACCCTTGCCGAAGGTCCTCTCCACCGACTGCTTGAAACCGGGGTCGGTGTACAGTCTGGCCACCTCGTACTCGTCTTTGTACGCCATGAGTTTGTACAGGTAGCGGGCGACTTCGGTGCTGAGCACGAGGTCCTCACGGTCCCTCTCCACTACCTGCATGACGAACTCCACGTACTCCCTCGCTAGCTTCTCCCCTTGGAACCCGATGAGCTGTGTGATCCTCGACCCGACGATGTGGTGCAGTTGCTCGGGCACACCATCGAGCAGTGGGTGGCTAGGGATCTCCTCGGGTTCCTCTGCCCTCATCGCGGCCAACCTCTCGGGGTTGCTGATCGCCATCCTGCCGACGAGGAACGCCTGCTTGTTCTGCTCCACGGCCACGCCGTTGATCTCTATGGCCCTGAAGATCGCGTCCTGGGACACGGGGATTCCGCCGCATTGGTACGCGGCTCCCAGCAGGATCATGTTGCTCTGCAGGTGGCTGCCAAAGAGCTCCTCAGCGAGCTCAACTGCGTCGACGCAGTGCCGCTGCTTCACGTTTCCCTCCAGTCTCCTGAGCAGGTGCGACTCCTCGGGGTACGCCACGTCCTTGGACCTGACCATGCTTCCGGTAGGCACCCTGCTGGTGGAGACGACGCAGACGGTGCGGTCGGGGTGTGCCATGGAGAGGTTGGCCTCGCTGACTCCCGCGAGGACGTCGAAGAGGATCATGGTGGACGCACCTGCCTTTGTCACCCGGTTGGAGAACTGGGGTGGTCTGCTGGACAGCTTGATGTGAGAGATCACACTCCCTCCCTTCTGGCTGAGACCCGTCTGGTCGAGGTTGCTGCTGTGCTTTCCGTCGAGGTATGCCGCGGTGGCGAGGATCTGGTTGATCGTCACCACTCCTGTCCCTCCTATGCCGACCATGTAGATGCGGGCGTCCTCCTCCACCCTGACCTCGGGCTCGGGGATGTCGAGGAGCTCGTGGGTATCCAGCTGTGGACGGGGGACGGCTGAGCCTCCCTCTACCTCGACGAATGCGGGGCAGTCGCCCTTGAGGCAGGAGTAGTCCCTGTTGCAGCTGGACTGGTGGATTGTCGTCTTCCGCCCGTACTCGGTCTCCACGGGGTGCACGGACAGGCAGTTGGACTGTACACCGCAGTCTCCGCAGCCCTCGCAGACCATCTGGTTGATGAATATCTGCTTCTGCGGCGTTGGGGCTCTGCCCCTCTTCCTCTTCCGCCGGAGGTCGGCGGCGCACGGCTGGTCGTAGATGATGACGGTGACTCCCTTGACCTCCCGGAGTTCCATCTGGACCTCCATCAGCCTGTCGCGGTGTACTGCACCCCTGTGGCGCTTGGGGTCGTCGGTCAGGACGACCACCCTGCTCACGCCCTCTGCCTCTAGAGCCTTCACGAGCTGCGGGATGGGGAGGACTCCGTCTGCGTGCTGTCCCCCGGTCATCGCCACGACCGAGTTGTACAGGATCTTGTAGGTGATGTTCGTACCGGCGGCGACCGCCTGCCTGATTGCGAGGTATCCCGAGTGAGCCAGTGTTCCGTCTCCCATGTTCTGGAACATGTGGGGGATCCTGCTGAATCTCTCCGCCCCGACCCACGGCACTCCCTCGGCACCCATGTGCAGGAGTCCGATGGTGTTGCGCTCCATGAGCAGGGTGAGACCGTGGCAGCCGATACCTGCACCTGCGAGTGATCCCTCGGGGACGGCGGTCGAGGTGTTGTGCGGACATCCTGAGCAGAAGTACGGCGTACGGGGCGGTCCCGCCATCCCGAGGTCGATGGAGGTCACGGGCTTCGAGATCCTCTGCCTGTACTTGTTGAACTTCTCGCCGCCGATCGTCCGTTCGAGGACCTCGATGACGTCGTCCACGAGGAGCTCGGAATAGGCCCTGACCAGTGGCTGCCCGCTCTCGTCGAGCTTCCCGATGACCACGGGGCGGTGCTCCTGTCCGTAGAGTACCTCCTTCAGCTGCATCTCGATGAAACCCCGTTTCTCCTCGATGACGAGGATCAGGTCCAGTCCCTCTGCGAACTCCGCGACGATCTCTCCGTCGATGGGGTAGATCATGCCCAGCTTGAGGAGCCTCACGTTGTTGATCCCCACGAGATCGAGCGCCTCGGCCACGTCGTAGTACGTCTTGCCGGCGCTGACGATGCCTATACGGTCTTCCTTTGAGCTCAGGATGATGCGGTTCAGCGAGTTGGCACGGGCGAAGAGCATGGCTGCCCTGAACCGCTTCTCGTGCATCTCTTTCTCCAGTCCCAGCGAGATGTGCGGCAGCAGCGTGGGGTTCTGCTCGTGCACCCACTGTCCGATATCGGGTCGGATGACCTCAAGGGGACTCACCTCTGCGGTGCCGAATCCGTCGGCAACATCCGTCACCACCTTCATCCCAACCCACAGCCCGCTGAACCGTGACATCTCGATACCGTACCTGCCGAAGCTCAGGACCTCGGAGATGTTCCCGGGGTAGAGCACGGGGATGAAGGCGTCGTAGAATGCAGGCTCGGAGTGTGAGGGCAGCGTGGAGGACTTGGCGTAGGGGTCGTCGCCCACGATGGCAAGGACTCCTCCCCGCGGGTTGGTCCCCACGAGGTTGGCGTGCTTGAGGGCGTCTCCCGACCTGTCCAGCCCGGGGGCCTTGCCGTACCAGATGCCCACGACTCCGTCGTGCTTGGGATCGGGAAGGACGTTCGCGATCTGGCTACCGTAGACTGCCGTAGCTCCCAGGTCCTCGTTCACAGCGGTGAGCAGTGTGATCCGATGTTCTTCCAGCAGCTTGGAGTTCCTCTTCAGCAGGGTATCGTACCCTCCGAGTGGCGATCCCCTGTACCCCGAGATCAGGGTGGCGGTGTCCAGACCTGCCCTGCGGTCCGCTCGCATCTGGTCGATGGTGAGTCTCACAAGTGCCTGTATGCCCGACAGGATGACCGTCCCCTCCTCCTTCAGGTACTTGTCATCGAGGGAGAATTCCCTCAACCTGTGTTTTTGCCGTACATTTGTGCTCATGGAGTTACCGTATCTCCTCGCCTGAGTTTTAATACTGTTGCTTACAAGATAACTGACGTGACGGAAAAGTACTGTGTTTTTTCTACAGCAGGGGACGGCCCTCGGGGTCGCACCCTCGCTTTTTGTAGAAGACGTCGAGACACGACTCCATGTCAGAATCGGAGACGAAGGAGGTCAGGCCCTTGGCCTTCCCACTTGGAAGAGGCTCACGCAGAAGTCTGTGGGGTAACGTGTCACCCTCCCTCGGGGGGGTCTCTCCCCAGATATCGACGTTGAACTGCCGGCAGGCAGTCCAGATGCGTTGCGCCCGTTCGCGCATCTCGGTGGCCGTCGTGGGGATACCTGTCAGGACCTCGAAGATCCGAGCGGTGTCCTCTATATTCAGCGGTGGTCTGATGGAGTGCGTGAAGTGGCACATGATCAGTGAGTCCTTGAGGACCTTCAGGTCCTGCTGCTCGATCAGGCTGTCCACCACGTCGAGGGCAGATCTGTCGGGGAAGTCACTGGTGCTCGGCCACCCCCTCAGGTGACTCCCTCCGACGTTAGAGGTGATGTACGAGAGTCCAAGCCCGAGCTTGCCACGGGGATCCCACGCCGGGAGTTCAAGCCCTCGGACGTGGACTGCCCAGCGCTCACTTCCTCCGCCGAAGACCTCTGCCGCCCTTCGCACTCCTTCGGCCAGCACCCTGCCCACTCCTTTCGAACGTGCGATCTTCTCGATAAGTTCACGGACACCTGCGGCATCCCCAAAGTCTACCTTCTCACCCCTGAACTCCTCGGGGATCGTACCCCTTCTTCCGCACTCCATGAACCACGAGATCGTAGAGCCTGTGGAGATGGTGTCCAAACCCAGCTCGTTGCACATGTGGTTCAGCCTGAGCAACTCGTCGAGATCGCTGATCCCGAGGTTGGACCCGAGCAGGGCCAGACTCTCGTACTCGGGATGCTGTACCCTCCTCTTCTCCCATTCCGTCTCGATGACAAAGGAGCAAGCAAGGGGGCACCTGTAGCAAGGCTTGGGATGGATCTTGCCGCGGTACTTGTTCTCGATAGCGTCACCACCTATTTCGGAGGCCCTCCCCCACTCTCCCTTGTTGTAGTTCTCAGTGGGCAACTGGTCGCGGGCAGAGGCCACTTCCACCAGCCAAGAGGTGCCTTGCACAGGGAGGAGATGACCGTTGAGCTTTGATTCCTTTGCCCTCTCTGTGATCTCGCGCCGCAGTGCCTTTACAGCAGCTGGGATCTTGGGGACATCCGTCCCCCGGACACAAATCGCCTTGATCTGCTTAGAGGCGAGGATCAGTCCGACCCCTCCTCTCGCCGCTGTCCTGTAGTAGTCGCTCGTTGTCGAGGCGTAACTCACTCCATTCTCCGCAGCGGGACCTATGGTCAGGACACGGGTCCTGTCACCCAGTCGCGCCTTGAGCTCGTCCTCGGTGTCCAGTGTGGTCTTACCCCAGAGGTCTGAGGCGTCCTCGATCTTGACATCGCCGTCCATTATACAGATGGAGACAGGCTTATCCGCCCTGCCCGTGATGATCACAGCGTCGAAACCCGCGAACTTCAGCTCGGGGCCGAGGAATCCTCCGACGTGACTGTCGATGAATATGCCGGTGTGCGGTGACTTGGCCACGATGCAGTATCGTCCGGCTATGGGCAGCACACCCTGTGCTGGACCCGTAGCGATGACAAAGGCACTCTCTTCTGCGAGCGGGTCAGTCATAGGATCCATCTCCTTCCGAAGTAGATACACGCCGAGTCCCTTGCCACCTATGTAGTCAATGAGCACCTGCCGGGGAATGTCCTCGGTGAGCACGGTCCTGCTGCTCAGATCTATCCTGCAGAGCTTTCCGGTCCACGTCATCTGCCGTACTGAGGAACCCCGGATATTTAGGGATTATTACCCTCTCTCGTTCTATGACCACGATCGAACTTGTGGACAAGTATTCGAAATCTATATTCCACTGCTTAGGAGAATTAGGTAAGTATTGACTTCCAAACAGATAACTGAACAGATCAGCTCATAGATTACCTATTACCAACGTTCAGTGATAGAATTATTGGATTTAGTGGGTGTGGTCGTGCTCCACCTCTTCCATACCCGGATGGTGGTGGTGGCTCTTCCCAAATTTAATGATATCCAGCTCCCACAGGATGGTGAGAACTGCAATCAGGATCAGCATGTACGCAACAATGATCTCGAAGTTGTCCAAAAATGCGGTCAGGAATGCCTCCTTGAAGACGAAGATGATCCCGCTGATGATCGTGGCGGTGAACATGTGACCCAGTGCCCAAGCCATCGCCAGTGTTATCGTCCTCTTGGTCGAAGGTGACCTGACAAGGATACCCGTGATGGCCACGACGTGGTCTGCATCCAGTGAGTGCTTGATCCCGAGGACAAAAGCTATGATAAGCAACGCCCCTGTGAGACCCTCGTTCACGAATGGGAGCAGATTGATCGTCTCTCCTCCGAAGAGCACGTAGAAGGCGTAGACCAGTGTGACAACCGCGATTGAGATGTTGATCGTCTTAATCACCTTCTCTTGGTTGAGCTTCGTTATGGGGATCTTGATGATGAGCCCGTAAGCCACCATTCCGAAAACCACCCCAATGGTGAAGATCGTCAGTCCGATGAAGACGGTCAAGAAGCTTGACAGTCCAAGTGTGATGGTCAGTAGCAACAGTAATTCGTCGTTGGAGGCCAGTCCGTGGACCACTCCTATACCGGAGATCAGCTTGTGATCGTTCTTCACGTTCAGCGTTGCGACCTCGCTTGTCTCAACATTACCAGTCATTAGGTACCGTTCCACTTAGAAGTTAAAAAGGTGCTGTCACCAGAAAGCGATTGTATATTGATATTAGGGTTGTGAATTGTATACTTCTTTATATCGATTAATGCTAATTGTATACTGGAATACGGGTTCTTAATCTGGATGAATCGGACGATAAGAAACAAGAAATGTTACACTACTCCGATATACAGCACATGACGAAAAGGGATGAAAGTGATCACCGGTTCTACCAATCCGATATAATTTGTATAATAATTTACATCCTCTCCTTGCCCCTCTCCCCATACTTAAAAATCAGATTTAGCATCGACGCTTATGGAATATCCCCCACCGCCATATCGGATTAAGATGGTAGAACCCATCCGATTGCTCGATGCACAGAGCAGATTGAGCAGGATGAAAGAGGCCCACTGGAACCTTTTCAACCTTAACGCACAGGACATTTACCTTGATTTTCTCACAGATTCAGGGACGGGTGCGATGACTCAAGAACAATGGGCCGCGATGATGACAGGCGACGAGAGCTACGCCAATGCAAGGTCCTTCCGAAGATTCGAAAGTGCCGTCAGGGAGTTCACAGGATTGCCAGAGGTGATCCCGACCCACCAAGGTAGGGCCGCGGAAAACATCCTCCTACCTTCCGTCCTCGGTGAGGGAAAGTACGTCGTCTCTAACCAGTCATTCGACACGACCGTGGGTCACATTCTCTTCAACGGGAAGGAACCCATGGACATCGTGATCGACGAGGGACTCGACCCATCGACAGACTATCCCTTCAAGGGAAATATGAACCTTGAGAAGCTCAGGGGAGCGCTTGAAGGAGAAAATGTCGCACTTGTGACCCTTGTGCTCACCAACAACGCGGGTGGGGGTCAGCCAGTCTCAATCGAGAACATTCAGAGAGTTTCGGAAATTACAAAAGAATACGGAATACCGTTCTTCCTCGACATCGCAAGGATCGTGGAAAACAGTTATTTCGTACAGCAGAGAGAACTCCCGGAGATGTCAATACGGGACATTGTAAGGAGAACCTGCCAGCTTGCAGACGGTGTGTGGATGAGCGCGAAGAAGGATGCATATGTCAACATCGGTGGGTTTATCGCACTCAAGGACAAGGAAGGCGCGGACAGAATGAGGGAGAGATTGGTTCTATTCGAGGGATTCCCATCGTATGGAGGGCTAGCGGGCAGGGACCTAGAAGCCATAGCGACTGGGCTGGAGCAGGTCATCTCTGACGAGAGGATCGTGGAGCACCGGATCAAGCAGGTAGAGTACTTGCATTCCAAGCTCTCAGAAATCGGTGTCCCACTGGTGAAGCCCCCAGGAGGTCATGCCATCTTCATCGACGCAAAGAGCATGCTCCCGCACATACCTCCAGAAGAGTTCCCAGGGCAGGCGCTCGCCTGCCAACTCTACATCGAGGGGGGTATCAGGAGCGTAGAGATCGGATCATTGATGTTTGGTAGGGAAGAGAACGGGAAGTTCGTCCCCGCAAATATGGAGCTTGTGAGGTTGGCGATTCCCCGTAGGGTATATGAGCAAGGACACTTTGACTACGTCGTGGCCATTATGAAGCGTTTGCTGGAGAAAAAGGATGAGATTAGGGGCATGAGGATAGTGAAGGAACCAGAGCTGCTCAGGCACTTCACCTGTACTCTCGACGTAATCGAGTGAGGACAGGAATTGCAAAGAGTACAGGCCAGAGGATCAAAGGAGTATTTTCCTCCATTGTTGAATTAAGCTCGATTCTCTCTACGAGGAGCTGCCTCCCGCTACTTGCGGTGACATTCTTACTCATGAGTAAGCCATCGCTATCCCATATGTACTCAACCACGTGGCTACCATTAAACTCACCCCTAAGAACTGTGGTCTCACCCATCTCCAATGTATGATTCGACAGACCTGTGAATTCATAGACCAGCGTGGTATTCTGAAACAGCTCACTGAGGAATGGTTTGTCTCCAATACTCAAGGGGACAATCGCCAAAAAGTAGTCCGATTCAACCGGGATAACCATATCACCCTCTACCACGATCAGTAGGGAGTCGGTAATGACACTTTTCCATTCTTCAATCGACCCAAGTGAGGTAGGTGGTTCCTCAATAAAGCTAATCTCACTTATACCAGACGGTACATTGATAGCCCCAAGTCCGAATCTGTACTGATCAGGGAAGTCGTATCTGTCCCTTAGTTCTGCCTTTGTGGCTTTCCACAAGAAGACCTCTCCCTTCTTCACATCATCACTCCAAGCAAGATTCTCTCCTGCAACAGGTATGAGAAGGATGAAGAGTAAGAGCATAGTAATCATTTTTCTCATATGTAATTCACTGGCTGTATTGTATTTAAGGGAGTGAGAAGATATTTTTCTATAGGAGGAGATGACCGGTAGTGGTTAGATTCAACCAAACCTACTCAAGCCCTCTTATAACAAACCAGAATAGGACTTGTACTAATAGTATCCTTTGAGGTGAGATGTTTTAGGTTGAAAAATGTATTACATCCTTACACCATCAATAAATTGATAACATTCCATACTCCTGACGAATCAATGCTTAAAGGTAGACACTTCAAGACACTTCAGGACTACAGTACTGAGGAGATCACGCACCTACTCGACCTGTCGATCGAGCTGAAGAAGAGGATGAAGGCTAAGGAGAAGTATAGACCGATGGAAGGATACTCCATGGCTATGATCTTCCAGAAGAGGTCCACGAGGACAAGGGTGAGCACCGAAACAGGGATATCCTACCTCGGAGGTCATGCCCTCTTCCTTGGTAAGGACGACATTCAGCTGGGAAAGAACGAGACTCTTAAGGACACGGCCCTCGTACTCTCCCGCTTCAACGACCTCATCTTGGCTCGGGTCTTCGACCACTCGGATATCGAGGAACTGGCCGAACACTCTTCCTCTCCGGTCATCAACGCCCTCTCCGACAAGTTCCACCCATTGCAGATCTTGGCTGATTTCATGGCCATAAAGGAGCACTTCGGTAGGCTCGGGGGCCTCACCATCGCATGGGTAGGTGACGGGAACAACGTCCTCCATTCCATCATGGCAGCTGCTCCAAAGATGGGGATGAATCTCAGGATCGCAACACCAACAGGATATGAGCCGATGCAGGACGTCACAGACAGGTGCAAGGAAGACGCAGAGAAGCACGGGACACAGCTGGTTCTCACGACTGATCCTAAGGAGGCAGTCAGGGGGGCAAACGTCATCGTCACCGACACGTGGGTCTCGATGGGACAGGACGATGAGAAGGAAAGGAGGCTGAGGGACTTCGCAGGTTACCAAGTGACCATGGGTCTGGCCGAAGAGGCTTCAGATGATTGGATTTTTATGCACTGCTTGCCCCGCAAACAGAACGAGGTCGACGACGAGGTCTTCTATTCTGACCGCTCGATAGTTTTCGACGAGGCTGAGAACAGGATGTACACAGTGATGGCGGTGGCACTTGCCCTGCTAGGTCTGGATAATTCGTAGAAAATTCATCCAAACTTATCGCGTAGTGCCATCCCGCGCGGGAATAGAGAAATATAGGATAGCATCGAGCAGAATCAATATGGAAAAATATGTTCTGTTGGTTGTTCCCGCGAGCGGGTACTCGGGCTTGGCCCACATCACCTTTGACGTCATTCTCAAGGAGAATTCCATTGAGGTAGTCACTGCAACCTCTGTCGCAGGCGCTGTCAAGTCGGATGATGAGGGCAGTAGCATCATGACGCTCGATTTCAAGACCGTTCTGGCCCACGAATCGGAGTTCGCAGGGGCTGTGTTGATAGGTGGGGGCTCGATAGATGATCTCAGTAGAAACGAGGCCCTGAAGACTATCCTCTCCGACCTCCACTCCGCAGGATCTCCAATTGTAGCCCTTGACAACGCAGCGAAGATCCTTGACGGATTCGGGATTAGCGGTGATAATGTCATCACATCGGAGGGAGATTACGAGAGAGTTGCAGAGCAAGTCGTCAGCAGGTTTTAACAGCCAGGAGAAG
>JALWRB010000517.1 GCA_027077875.1 Candidatus Heimdallarchaeota archaeon | reverse complement strand
AAGGAGGACACCTGCCTTGATAACAAGGATAAGTGGGAACAAGAGATCAGAAATGGTGTACTCACCGACGGGTCTCTCATGCTCTCTGCGGAATATCTTAAACTGGAGAATTCACCCTCACTTGTCGACCTGCTGATTCCTGTCTATATCTTCCAGTACAGGAACTCAAAAGGTAAGGTGGTGAATGTTGTCATCCCCCCTGTCAAGCTACCCGATAATCTCTCGAAGGTGAAGGCCAAGAACGTGATCACCGGGAAAAACAAGCTCATACAGTACATCCCCGTGCACCCCGAAATCAGCAAGTTGACTGCTTGGCTTGAGAAAGCCTATGACGAGAACATCGACATCCGACAAGCAATCGAGGGTATGAGTAACCTCATCACGAATCACCAAGAGAACTTCCAGTTATTGACCAGTGGGAAGTCCATTTTTACTGGACAGCTCCTCATGAAGGACAAGAGCTACCAGAAAATCCTTGCTGCTGCATCTGAGGCAGGCCTCCTCGTCTAAGGTCGGAACTTATCTATTACTATTTAACCCGCTATTTCATCCTGTATTTCGTGCAAACGATTCCATTCTCCGAACCTCTTGAGGCTAAGGTATACAAGGGAGACGGACCCAGGGCCTTTCTCTTTACTCATGGGGAGAGGACAGACATAGAGGATGAAGTCTTCAAATATATGGCGAAAGATCTTCAGAAGAAAGGTGTGACAGTTGTGGTATTCAGGTTTCCATTCAGGGTCAGGGGTAAGAGGGTACCCGATGACCACAGGATACTTGACGACGCCTTTCTCGCTGCATGGAACTGGGTAAAGGAACAACCAGAACTCTCGGAGAAGAAGTGGGCAATTGGTGGTCATGGGATAGGTGCATCGACAGCTATGCGTGTCTCTGGACTGTTTGGAGAGATACCGCCAGTAGTGGCTATCAGCTACCCGATGTTTCCGGCCAACAAACCCGAGTATCTTGACGTCTCCGAGCTTTACGCGGTGATGGGGCCAATCTTTTTCATCACCGGTGATTCAGGAAATAGAGGGACTCATGAAAGGCTGCTTACACAGATCAATATGATGGCTACCTTTGCGGAGACCAAGCAGATCAAGGGAGCAGACCACAATATGAATGTGAAAGGAAGACCTGCTGGTAAGATAGCCGCATGGATGGCTAATGATATTAACAAATTCCTTCTAACTGTTTTGTAATTACTCAATAAGTAGCTGCTCTATTTCCTTGTCCACGATCCAGCCCTTGGATTTCAAAGAGAGGATAATATTCGCGGTCTCATGTTCAGACCGTGACAGAAGATCGGAAATCCCCTTTAGGTTGTTAAGCCCATAGGTGATTAGGTGCTTCAGAACCACCCTCTCTTCAAAAGTGAGAGATTTTGTCTGCTCCAAGGTCTCAAAGGTCTGCTCGAGGATCTTGTCCTTAGCTTGCAGGAACTTCATGAGCCTTTCTTGCTGTGACCTGATGAGCTTGTTAATCTTCTGAACCTTCTTGAACTGCTGGTACAAGCACGCATCATCCGATTCGTTGCTGCATTCCTTGTGATCGGATTCGACATTCTGGAACTTAATACCAAACAGCTCAGGATCGAAGTTTCTCGGGTCGAGGTCTTGCTCAATTATGTTCCCATCTTCATCTACTTCCAAGACTTGAGAGTGTATGTAATGAGGGAAGATTCCGAAAAACAGACCGGTTCTCGATATAATCTCGTAGATCGTGGCTTCGGCACCTTTGTGTCCGGAGAAGCTCTCGTGAGTCCTGATTTTGGAGTCGATCACTGAACCCACCATCTTCTTGATATGACGGTGAATACCCGGTGTTGACTGCCCCAGAATACTGGCGATTCTATTCCCATAGTTCGTCTCTGTTGCAATCAGTCTCAGGATTTCCCTCCTTGTCGGATTTGCTATGATATCCATTACTGGATGGTGCAAATCACATGTGAATGTATCGACTCCATTCATACTCCTTAGCCTCCTAGAATGACACGACCTTCCTATTGGTAATCATGTCGACGAGTCCCGCGGCTCCTCCGATTGACGCACCCTCGATCAGTTGATCAGTGGTGATGTGCCTGTGGTTGCAGCATGGTCCACAGAGTTTGATTTCTCCTCCAAGGCTGAAAAAGGTCTCCAGCAACTTGGGGAGGTCGGGCATTTCAGAGAGTTTCTCAATCTGCTCTGCCTTGCCTTTGAGCGCCAACTCAACTCCACTCGCCATGAGAAAGACCGTGGTCTTTATGTCCATGGTAAGAGCCGCGTTAGCGACTATGAAGGGCATAAGGAGTTTTTCAGGATCCTCGGGCCCTATCTTTGAGACAACTAGTAGTTCGTCTTCTGTCATTTTCTTCACCTATGTTGTTAGTTCTACCACCTGTTGAGGTTCTTCCTCGGGAGGAAGATTCTCAAGGTAGTTGATTTTCTCTTCTTCATACTCGTGCATCCAGAGTGCCAGAGGTCGGTACATAACATGTGCAAACTTCGTGAACGGTAGGATGAAGAAGAGCTCTGCCACTGCTACTACATGCACAATCACAATCCAAGGAGCCCATGTTGGCATGATGGACTGTGGGATGTAGACAAACAGGGTCGTGACAAAACCCGTAAAGCCGGCAAGCCAGACTAACCACAGCAATAGCCAATCATCGAAGGTACTCTCTTTGTAGTACTGCGATGGTTTAGTGTACCTGAAATAGAGGGCGTAGCTGGTGCCGTACATTAGTACAATTCCTGAGATGATTCCGAGAAGCCTAATGGGGTAGTAGATCGGTACCCACTGTCCTGCTTGGTTTAGAACAATATCCTTGACCATGTAATCGAGACCGGTCGCTGCTGCAAGACCGACGAATCCCCAGACTATTGACATGTGGATTGTCCATCGTGTCGGTCTTTCTGGAGGGAGGGTCTCATCGTCGTCCTTCCTGAATCTCTTCTGTAGAATTCCTTCATTGTAGAGTGTGCTCACAAGGGTTCGGAATGCAAGCTTGGTCTTCACGCTCAGAGGCAGAAGACGGTCGATCTGGTCACGCTGTCTAAGCGGTTCTGAGCTCTTCACCCGTGTGTACATGTTCCAGATCCCTGCCAATAGTATCAGACCCAACAGGGAACCGGATACGATACCACCCCAGTGAATCGTTTCGTAGAAGTAACCGCCAAGAATGGTATGGTCGTCCACACCAAATATCTTGTTATTATCTGCGTAGTACAGTCCTCCACCTACAATTATCGCCACCAAGGCCATATAGACGAAGGTCAACCACTTATTCTTGTAGATCGATCTCGAGATACCACTGAAGTCGAACCTAGAGACTGCATATCTCCTGCTCGCCATCATGAACTCGCCAGGATCTGCCTCACGCGGACAGCTTGCTGAGCAGTCTCCACAGTAGTAGCACATCCATAGCTCCTTGGAGGCTACCAGTTTCTCTTCCTGTCCGAGCTGGGCAAGTCTGATGAGAATTCTGGGAAATTCGTTGCCCTCTTCAACCAGGGGACAGGTCGCAGTGCAGGTTCCACAATTGAAACAGGCACTCACGTCAAAAGCTCCATAGTCATGGAGCTCATCCATCAGATTGGGTTTAACTTTGATCATCTTATGCAGCCCCCTTCATTGCGTACTGTGGATACTCACCGCGCTTGTTTACGATGTGTACCCCTCCGTACTTCAGTAGGAAGTTGACGGCGTAGAATATCTCCTGTGTATCGTAGGGGACTTCTTGTGCCAGTGTTGGAACGTCCACGGGACCATCAGCCTGCTTGATCAATTTCTTGACCGCATTGACCACCTTGGCCCGTGCCCGGTTCGCCTCGCGGATCTCCTCGGAGGGAGGTCCGTGTTCCTCCTTGAGTTTTTTGAGTGCCTCTTTGTAGTACTTTGCCATTTTCAATTCGCCTCCACAAGCATAGCCTTCAACTGTGCCTTGATCTTATCCAGCTCAAATCCCTGGACATGGATCGCTTCCTCAGGACATGCTGGTACACATGCCCCGCAACCCGTACAGAGTGACGGATCGATGACTGCCTGCTGAACGCCCTCACCCGATAGCCCTGAGTCCACGATCTTGATCGCGTTGTACTCGCACTCTGCAACACATTGTGCAGATCCAGAGCACTTCTCGGGACTCACAACGGCTACGAACGGTGAGAGCTCAATCGTCTCTCTCGTAAGGACAGAACTTGCCTTAGCCGCAGCTGCAGAAGCTGTCATTGTACTTTCTCTGATGTTCTTTGGCCCCTGTGCGGTACCCGCTAGGTATATTCCTTCAGAGCTGCTCTCAACTGGTCTCAGCTTGACGTGAGCCTCCTGCAGGAAACCATTCTGACCAAGTGGGAGTGAGAGGTCCTCGATGATTGAAGTCCTGATCCGGGGGACAATGCCCACAGCTAAGACAACCATATCGACTTCGACCTCAAGATCCAGTCCATAGGTCAGGATGTCCTTGGTCTTGATGGAAATCTTCCCATTAGCAGTGACCTCTGGGGGCTCGTCGTCGGGGTACTTGATGAAGATCACATTGTTCTCCGAGGCCTCCTTGTAGTAGGTCTCCTGCTCACCGTAGGTGCGGATATCCCTGTAGAGGTCATAGATATTGATGCTGGGGAACATCTCTTTGAGCCTGTTTGCCTGCTGCAGCGTCGTGGTACAGCATACCCTCGAACAACCTGTATTCAGTTTGCCATTCTTGGGCTCGTGGACACCCTCGATCTGCCTACTGCCAACGCAGTGTATCATGGCAACACTTTTGATCTCCTTGCCTTTGTAGACGAATTTCTCACCTTTGTAGTTATTCAGGTGCAGAATGAGCTGTGGCAGAGTCACCACGAAGGGAGATTTCTTGTATCCGAACTCGCCCTCGTCAGGCTCGTAGAAGTCATGACCTGTGGCCATAATGATAGTGCCGACTCTGAGTTCTGAGACATCCTCCACCTTCTCGTTGTTCACTTCGAGCGTGGCAGCGAACTTACTCTCGTCCAAGACCTTCTCGTCAGTCTTGTTCAGAACCAACCTGAAGTTCCCGATTGATCCCTCTGTCTTCACAACTTCTGTATCAAGGTGGAGGAAGATGTTGGGATGGTTCATGGTTTTCTTAATTAGGGAACTGATCATCTCCTGTGCATCCACCTCAACTGGAAAGACCCTATCCAGCTCTAGCAGGTGTCCTCCTAAGACTGGTGCCTTCTCAATGAGGTGAACGGGAATGTCTCTGTCCGCAAGGTCCAGTGCAGCGGTCATACCACTTACCCCTCCTCCAATTACAGCAGCCTTCTGTATCATCTGCTTGACAATTGGGTTGAGGGGATCCTGCTTGAGGACGGCAGCGATCCCTCCTCGGATCAGGTGGTACGCCTTCTCTGTAGCTTCGTCGGGATGGTGGGAGTGTACCCACGACACCTGCTCTCTGATGTTTACATGCTTGTACTGGAATGGGTTCAAGCCTGCGTCAGACACAACCCTCTGGAAGGTCATCTCATGCAATCTTGGAGAACACGAGGCGACGATGACATGGTCGAGGTTATTGGCTTTCACGTCGTCCGCAATCATCTTCTGACCTGGGTCAGAGCACATAAAGATGAAGTCTTTTGATACAGCAACCTCCGGGAGCTTAGCAATCTCCTCAGCTACCTTTGCCGTGTCGACGACATCAGAGATATTACCACCGCAGTGGCAGATGTAAACACCAACTCGTGGCTTTTTCTCTCCATTTGTTTTGCTTTCCATCTTACTTCCCTCCTATTACCGACGGTGCTATCGGGAGATACTGCACGTCGTACTCCTCTCTCAGACCACCGCTGAGCCACACCGCAACTTTTCCTGCAACGGAGCTCCCGGAGTTGATTGAGTCTACTATATCTTTGGGGCCAGTCGCTGTTCCTACCGCGAACACACCTGGAATGGAGGTCAGACCTGGTTCTGTAGCGAATCTGATCTCCTTGATGAAGCCGTCAGGATTCAGTTGGACAGGGACGATCGCTGACATCTCCTGATTCCACTGGGGAACCACACCTAGGGATAGTACCGCAAGATCATGCGTGAAGGTCTTCAGACCTCCATCCTCACCGAACTGCTCGACGTGGAAGATCAGATCCTTGGTCTCGGGATCCTCCTCAATCTTGGCGACCTTTCCCTTCACGAAATTCACTCCCATGGCTCGGGCCTCCTCGAAGAACTCCTCGTGCCCTTTGCCAAAGGTTCGCATATCCATGTAATAGATGGTTATGTCCGCTAGTGGCACCGCTGCACTAAGTAGCATCGCCTGCTTTACCGCGAACATACAGCAAATAGCTGAACAGTAGGGCACTCCTATCGTAGCATCCCGTGAACCTGCGCACTGCACGTATGCAATACTCCAAGGGATCTTTCCATCAGAGGGTCTGAACACGCCTCCTGCAGGGCCTGTAGGTGCTAGTAATCTTTCCATCTGCTTCCCTGTGATGACGTTCTTTATCGAGCCACCACCGAATTTCTCCTTGATCATCGGCGTCTCGTGGAACCCTGTAGCAATGACGATTGAGTCAACCACAACGGTGGTCAACTCGTCTCTCATCGAGAAATCGATGGCCTCTGTCGGGCAGGCATTCGCACACTTCCCACAGAAGATGCAGTTGTCTATGTCCAATGCCGCTTTCTGGGGGAGAGCAGTAGCGAATGGGACGCCAATTGCCTTCTTGTACCCCATGCCCTCGTCATACCCAGTGTCCACTGCGACGACAGGGCAGGCCTCTGCGCATTCATTGCAACCAGTACACATGCTCTCGTGGACGAATCTCGCTTTCTGCAAGAGTGTGACCTCAAATCTTCCGTCCTCTCTCTGCTTGTAATCGTGGATCTCGCACAATGTCTTTACATCCACATTGTCATGGTGGAATGCAGATGACATCTTCGGTGTTGTGATACATGAAGCACAGTCAAGGGTTGGGAATACTTTGCTCAGCTGAATCATCGTACCTCCGATGGATGCCTGCTTGTCGATCATAAGGACCTTGTATCCCATATCGCCAAGATCTATGGCTGTCTGCATCCCTGCGATACCACTTCCTATTATCAATGTTGAATAATCACTCATATTGTTCTCACGCTCCTTAGCTAACCGCCTCAAGCTCGGGTGTCTTAGGTGCATTCTTGACCTCCTCCATGAAGGTCTTCAACTCGTGTACAAAGTGGTCTGCACACACGGTACAGATGGCACTGAGCTTAATTCTTGAGTAGTGAATGCCAATTTTTTTCATCTCTGCTACGGTGTCACCTATCCTCTTCGATAATTTCTCGAAGGTGCCTTTGTACGGACTGTCAGTTCCGCACGAGGCGATGTAGATGCCGTCGTATCCCATCTTGAAAGCGTCAATGTAGAAACTCACTGGAAAAATGACGGGATCAAGAACGTTGACAACGTAGGTGGAGGCGGGATACTCGAGGTGCTTTTGTCCCGCATTGTCGACTCCCGGATAGGAGCACGCTGTCGTTGTCAGAATAAGTATCTTTGGGGAATCTTTATCGGTACTAATAGTATCACAACCTGTCAATTGTTTGGATGTGCTGACTGTCTATTTCTTCCTCTTGATGAACAATCTCGAATATCCCTCTTCCTCGATAATGCCGAGGAACTCGTGTCCTACTCTCTTGACCCAGATGGGGAGATCGTTCTTTGTACCGGGATCGTTGGAGATCACTTCGAGTACCTCGCCAACTTTCACCTTGCCGATACCCTTCTTGGCCTCAAGTATTGGTCCAGGGCAGGAGCTGCCCCTTGCGTCGATCACTTTTGTGGGTGTTATGGATGCTAATTCACTCATTTTGTTACTCACCTTACTCAACACAGAAGTACCGGTCCATTGAGGTTGATACAAGTGTGTTATCAACAACATATTTCTCATAATGAGTTATTAACTCTTCGTTAATGCAATTGGAAAATAGAAAAATATTGGTATAATTTGAGCAACAATATGAAAATAAATGAAATGGCTGAACAATTGCCAACAATGTTATCGGATATTGTGCACTCAGTGGTGTTTTCGAATTGGTAGTTACGAGGCACTTATAATAATTGTATGTGGTTGGTACGATTTACGTATTGTCCATAGCGCGGTGATTAACTCAAGTTTAACAATTGTATATGGGACTAGTTAGATTTCTATTTCGATGTATCAATCTCATCCAGATCAAACAGTTTTACTCTTATCAATTAATTAGGATCTATAGGTATTACTAGATATATCTATCCCGAGCACCTACTCTTGGTCGATAGATTAAAATTGAAGTGTGTTATTGTCAGGTTAATGACCGATGGTGAACATCAGGTAATATGCAGTATTGAGCACCCTTTCTTCGATGTGATCAGCAACTCCACCAGGCGACAGGTAATGCGGCTAATAGCTTGTGAGCACAACTACGGAAACAGAATTGCAAACATCCTGAATCTGTCTACACCCGCCATCCACCGGCACTTAAAGTTCCTTGAAGGTAATGAGTCCAATCCACTGCCAATCATCAGGTCTTCGATGAAAACCAAGGAGAGCTACTCTGGAAAGAAAGGGGGTGAGGCGACGTTGTATGAAATGAGCGCAACTCTCGGACTCTTCTATATCGTCATGCCAAATTATGTCCATAGTCACATACTGGGACCCTCGGGGCAAGAAGGTATGGAGGAAGAGATACCCGAAAACCTCAAGAGTCTAAAAGCCAAGCTCCCTACTGGTGCAGAGGGGGAGAACCTTGCAAAAAGAATCTCATACTACAATCTGACACAGTCGGTTGCGGAGTCCAACAGGAGAATCCTCGAACTTGAGATGGCATTGATGGACGAGATGAAGAAAAAGGATCAATTGATGAAAGAGGTCGATGATATTCTGATGGGTGAACCAGATCTGGAGTACAACGACAGGGTGATTTTACGCGCAATAACCTGTCTGGGGGAGAAGTGCTCAAGCAACCTCACGCACCTCATGAACCTCAACTATTCGTTACTCTCGGACTATGTCTCTTCGCTTCGAGCCAGAAATTGGGTCGAGTAGGGTTTTCTAAACTATTCAAACTATCTCCAAGGGTGGTATAAACTACCTATTAGATTGTTTCTTACCCGAAATTTACGCTACGGTGTATTTCTGTATGTTGTTAATGGTATAATTCCCAGAATTTTTAACTTCCCGAGTCTATATTTTCATTATACGAATATTGTCACGTTCTTTACTTAGTCCTGAATGCTTTCTACACTGTCGTATCGTACTATATGCAAGGTAGCATTTATAGAATTCTTATATTTTGGGAATATTGGTCTTGGGGCTTTATAATTCCCATATTTTAAAATTAAACCTATGTGGTGTTCCTCTGGGGCACAAATTTGTTGATCACTACATATTATTAACACAATGTTAATAACCTAGTGTGTCGCATGGTAGTATGAGAAGCAACTTGTGCTTGCTCGGCAAGGACATTGCTCCCCAGAAAGGTGAAAGAAAAGATGAAAGTCCTGATACCAACCAACGATAAACACCCGACAATGAACAGTTCACCGAACCAGATGATGGGGACATCTTCTGCTTTCGTGATCTATGACACGAACACCGACGAGATGTTTGTATTCGAGAATGCCTACTTGGACAAGAAGGAGTGCCACCTCTCGGATGACCTCAAGGACCTTGGGATCGACGCTATCGTCGCGGCAAATGTGTGCAGCCCTTGCCACGGGAATCTCCTTGAGAGAGGCATCGACGTGTGGAAAGATGACGGGAGTGTCTCAATCAGGGAGGTAGTTAACAAATTCGTCATAGGCGGACTATTCCTAATGGCCGAAGCATCACCCTGTAGGTGTCCACGACACTCTGCCGTCGTGGAAGTGCCTGCATTACACTAAAGGAGGTAACAATATGAAGATCGCAATACCCACAACAGAAAAGAACCCAACCCTCAGCTCTGCTCCCAACAAATTGATGGGGACAGCAAAAGCTATCGTAATCTACGACACCAACCTCGACAAGTTCGAGGTATTCGAGAACATCTACCTCGACAAGGATGACTGCCATCTCTCAAGGGATCTGAAGAACCTTGGTGTAGACGCGGTTGTCGCATTCGAGGTATGCAGTCCCTGCTTTGATAATCTCGGGCACATGGGCATCGATGTCTGGAAGGACGACGGGAGTGCAACCATCAGGGAGGCTTACCAGAAGTTCGTCATTGGAGGACTCTTCCTCAAGACAAAGCCTTCCACTTGTCATTGCCCCAAGCATAA
>JALWRB010000516.1 GCA_027077875.1 Candidatus Heimdallarchaeota archaeon | reverse complement strand
TCCACATATTACATGGATATCTTGATTATGACAGGTATAGTAATTGCAGGACTTCTATACTATACATTACCATATTTAGCAGCAGGTGGTGGGGGAGGAGGGTCTTGTCTGATAGATAAAATAGTATCAAATACAGGAAATACAGTAATATGTTAATGAATGGTCCTAGTACTGCTATATTCTATGGTAATCAGAGGAGTTTGAGTGCTTTGAAGGAGATTATCCACGAAGTCAATCATTCGATGGTCCTTCCTCGCGACATAGACCCAGAGTGCAAGAAGAATCAATTTATAATCTTTACTCCAAGGGGAGAGCCTCCGTTCTCACATATATGGAATATTGTCAACCTACCGAGATATGGGATGAGGATTGACTACTTGCGGGATACAGATAATATTTCCACGGTATTCCTAACAGTGGAGGACATCGGTGCCACATTAGATTTTGTTGAGCAGATAATCAGGAATAAACCGTCAGTATTGAGGGTTTATCTGCTCTCTGATGTGAGATATGACGTGCCTCCTCATAGCATTGTTAGAACTATAATCTATTCAGAGCTCAAGGATGCTATTCTTGAGTCAATTACTCTAGACAGACCCGCTTAACAGGAATTGCCCTCCCCGTGGTTAAATCTCTCGGAATCAGGACTAAGTTGTATTCTTCCGTATTTGATTATATATCTTCCAGAATCTTGAGATTGTCGGAAATATGAGTTTCGCAAATATTGGCTCTACCTTCTCTTTCAGGGACTCTTTGGTTCACACTTGAATGAAATACTGGTTCAGAATTCCTCGTATCAGGATCACATCAATGGAGAGTCAGATGCATTTGTTCTCATCAATGAGTTCGATGGGGGGTAGGGAACATATACTGGCTAAGGCCCGGTGGAGGTATCCACCTGCACTGGCTGATCTAATGAACGTCCTCAATGAGGTAATGTTATTGTAAGTATAAATCAGGCTATGTAATAGAATAAGACTGATGTTTATATAACGATGAGATATACTCATCGAGTTAATTGTATTGAAGCAATATTGGGAACAATATTCAATAAACGATGAATTTTAAAATTCAAAGGTGAAATAATGATAATGGGAAACATATGTCTAATTGGGGTTAAAGGTATTGGAAAGACCTACCTGATTAATAGACTAAAAAAGGTTGATGACAGCTTTCTTTATTTCACTGGATCTTCCATGATCCGGAAAGTGGTAGGCGAAGAGTTTCCTAACTTCGATGCATTTACACAAGAGAGGAAGGAGATTTTCCGTGATATCGTTATAAAAAGATTTGAAGAGATACAGAAGAGGAAGGGGAAGAATCTGGTAATTGATGGGCATATGACATTGTACAATATTCACAAGAAAACAATAGAAAGTGTGGTCAGAAAATCAGATATCGATTTTTATGATCATTATATACTCCTCCATCCAACACCTGAATTAGTGTATCAGAGAAGACTAGGTGATAAGTTAAAACAAAGAATATTGGATAGAGAGATAATCAGACAGGAAATAAGGAGAGAAAAGGAGAAGGTAGAAGAAATATGCGCAGAGTATAATAAGACCTTGGATGTCATAGATCTCCCGACGGAAAATGCAGATGAGATACTGCTCCGGATCATCAGGAGATATCAATAGCACCCTAGTGCTCTGATTATCTTTCCTTTGGGAATCTACGGGCATGAAAAGCTTATAATTCACTATTATTTAAGTAATAATAGAACACATGGGTATGAGCGAGGATAATTTGAACCATACCCTTGAAGAAGGCAGAAGGTAACTACGATGACGCTTACACACTATACAGACCTCAAATTGATGAAAATATTGGCCACCATGACAAGGCGAACTGACATATCAGTCTATGATCTGGATCAGTCCCATATAGAAATTGGTCGCTTTTTAGCATACCAAGTGGTGGATAGTTTGGAACTTGAGGAGGTCGATATACAGCATGTACTTGGATTACGCAAAGGGGTACAAATTAAAAATGAGAGAGAAATTCTCTTTGTTGTATTTCTTCGATCAGGACTTTATATCGCAGAGGGCTTTAGAACCCTTTTCAGAAATGCTCCGTTTGCCATTGTAGACCCTAAACGATACCATGGTCTAAATGAAAAGGACTTAGCTCATGTACAGGAGTTTCCAGGTAAAACAGTAATCATACTCGATGCGGTGATCAATACTGGAAACACACTTTTCCCAGTGTTGAAGCAATTAGGGGAAAGGGAGAGAATCATAGTATGCTCTCTTGTCACCCCTAGAACAACAGCAGAAATGCTAAAGGAAAACTACCCATCGATTGATTTCTACCTAGCTCGATTGTCATATGATCAGTATGTGGGTAAGGGAAAAACAGACACTGGCAATAGACTTTTTGGAACGTGGAGAGATGACGAAGAAAACACTGATTGATCTACCTCTCGTGAGAAGTGGAGCTAGATGCCCGTACACAGAGCAGGAGCTCAATAAACCAGCGGAATATATCCTTGAGCTCAATGAGCAGGAGATTGAGAGGGTGTGCATATCACCAAATTCTATTTGTAATCTAAGATGCCGGTACTGCTATTTTTTCAATCCGGAGAACAGAATAACGAGTGACAAGGAACTCACATCCAAGGAGATTTTCACAATCTTGGAGAATATCCATCGGTATGGAAATGGCAGGGTTCAGAAAAAAGTGAAGGTTAATTTTGTAGGTAGCGGAGAACCACTACTCTCATGGGGTGAGATAGAAGAAGCATTGACCAAGTTCCATGAAAGGTACCCAACCCATGAACTTCGATTTTACATGGTGACAAACGGAGTGCTCTTGACTAGTGATATCATTGGGGGTATGATAAAGTTCAACCTAACTCCTAGTATTTCACTGGATGGTCCCGAGTTTATTCACGATGCCAACAGAATAGATAAGTTTGGGGAGGGTACATTCCGAAGAGTAATTGCAGGAATAGAGCTTCTGAGAGAAAATGGGCTATCAATTATTATCAACACCACGATGACGTATGATCTACTTGATCACATAGAGGAGTATTTCGATTTCATTCAGGATCTAGGGGTGAATAAGGTTATCTTTGACCGATTGGTAGATGTCCCAAAAACGGTTCCCGCAGTACCTTACGACGAATACTATGAGAACTTAGATAAGATCCATTCATTCTGGAAAGAGAAAGGATTAGACATAGAAATCGGGAATTTTGAAGCTTACAAAAGGTCCATCAATCTCAGAGCAGACAGGGTTTGCACCATGTTTGGGTCTACATGCGGTGCTGGAACAAATAACATTATTTATCTCCAGAGAAAGGTTTACCCATGTGGGAGAATGTTTGGGGATGAATGGTGGGTTCTAGGTGAATACAGCCAGCCACTAGAGAGTATCCAATCGTCAATGATACAGAGGTATCCAAAAAGGCGTAGAGAGTGTGAAGAGTGTGATGTACTTACCGAATGTATTAAGGACTGTTTGATGGAGGAAATTAGCCCGAATTATGATTGTACTCCAAGAAAGCAATTTCTGAGAAAATACAAATCAATTCTTAGAACAGATACACGATAATCTTATATTTTGATATGAACATCTAAACCCATGAGCAGAGGTAGCGGAGGAAGAGGGAGAGGAAGATCAAAAGGGAGATGTAACTCGTCAAGAACTTCTATCAAAATGACACCAGATAGAGCTCGCGCGATTCAAAGTCACGCCGATAGATCTGGCCGGAATCAAGACTTCAAATCAAGAGCTATGAGTGCTGCTGACAAGAACAATTCTGAATAGGTGAAATGGTGAAAGTTGTAGAACTAGAGACAAATTTTGAAGTAAATGAAAGTTTACGAGCCCTTTTTGATAAATTCGTTCAGAAACAAATCAGATTAGTGATTCGTTGGAGAAGGATATTCGCAAGACCGGTTCAGTGGGAGTTGGAAGGTGGACTACTCAAAATCTTCTATGGAACTCATCAGTCGACCTCTAAGCTTTCAAATATTGACAGGATATATCAAATCAACCACTGTCTTCTAAACGACTATTTCGGGAGCTCAACCGCAGAGTTGATCGAGGGACGACTAGCTGTTTTCCCTGACATCTTCAGAATCGAGAGGAATAGGGCTAAGAAGAAGAAAATTGATATTGAAGTGGTTCTTTCACTGATCAATGACACAGAAGAATTGGAATCCGAATTGAAAGAGAAAATTAGTTACTGGCTTAAAAATGAAGACTATCTCAGGATAATAAACACATTGGATGAACTACGTGAAGAGACCGAAGTATCACTCTTTGACCTTATTACCGAAACTGAACTATTAGTTACCATATTTCAGGTATTTCGATACACTATTGTTGAAAGAAGGGGGGAGTATGTAGACTTAGAGCTAGATCAGAAGTATAATGATCCTCTCATTAACAGAATCAGAAGATCAGATCTCCCTGAACTATGGAATGATATCATAGGGGAGGGGTATGTCTCTAAAGAGGTCGTACTATCAAGTAACATACCGTATCCAGCACTTGGTCTACAAAATAACCAAATTAAATTAGACCTTAAAGGAATAGATTTAGAGAAGAAATGTATTCGGCTCTACAGGCACGCAGGTATTAAAAAACAGGGTTTCTGTTTCTTCTATGATAATGGATCACAAATCCTTTACCGAAGAAAGAGAATGTTCACTAGATTGGTAAAATATAATACAATAATCCAGAAAATGGTCAATACCCCTGTGAACCGACCATTTCTCCACAACAAAGTCAGCAGATCAGAATTTATTCAATCAGTGTTGAATGAAAAAGGAATGTTCTGCGTTCAGGGACCACCAGGTACAGGTAAAACCTACCTTGCTACTGAGATCATATCACAGTACCTCAAAATTAAACCCCAAGCCAAAATCCTTGTTTCGTCAAAGGAGCATTATGCACTTGATCACCTCCTTTTTAGTTGTCATGAAAAAATAGGCCCCCAAGGGTTCCGACCATTGAGATTACTCTCCAAGAGAAGAGAAGAAAGGATAAATGGAGATCATATTGAAAAATTTTTACTTAGAGAACGGAAAGTAATAGCAAGGGAGATTCGAACATGGAAAAAAGGAGAAGCCATCCTTTCCGACTTCCCAGACAATCGAGTAGAGTACATGGCAATAGAGACATCCAATGTAATCTTTGTGACAACAAGTGATGGATCACTTGTAGATATGATCGACAATTCCTACTTCGACTTGGTTGTTGTGGAGGAAACAGGGAAATGTTATCCCAGTGAACTCCTCCATCTCTCAATCATGGGTGACACAATCCTGATGATTGGGGATCAGCACCAGCTTCCCCCCTATCAAGTCGAACAAACAAGCAAACTTGTGGATGTCGTTGAAGAACTTGTTACTGGATCAGGTGAAAAGGAATTGAGCAAACGATTTGGCAATCACTTCCACAGATTTTCAACGATTAATTTTAACGCAAAAGACAGGATCCTATCATGGTTCCATCCGTTCAGGGAGATATTTACCAACCTACCAGAGAAAAGAAGGTTCCGGTTAGAGAACCAGTACAGGATGCCAAAATCACTGTCTGATATAATAGGTAAGGTCTTCTACAATGGAAAATTCCATCACAAGAAAAAGATGAAGTCTACTATTCCACCACTGGAAATTCTTGAGGAAAGTAAACTTGTGTGGATCGATATCCCACATACACTCGACCAGGAGAGAACAGGTGAACAAGCCACCAGTAGCGGTGAGCGGTCAAATTTATATGAGATTGAGGTTTTGAGGAAGATACTGACAAGAATTAGACGGGAGAATAATCCAGATATCGTGGTGATAACACCATACTCAAAGCAAAAGCAGCTAATACTTTCAGATCTAGATATAGAGAACTGCTTGAGTAACCTTTACGGGGATCTTTGGAAAGATAGGATTAGGACAACCGATGAGTTCCAAGGTCACGAAGCGGATTTCATATTCATCAGTCTCGTGCGAAACAATACCATGAACGCCGATTCAGCATGGGGATTCATAAGGAGCCCACAACGTTTAAATGTCATGTTTTCACGAGCTAGGGAAGGGATTGTGATAATCGGCTCACAAGCCCATATTGAGAGGAACAAAAAGGGTGACTCGATGGAAAAATTCTTTGAGTTCTTGGAAGAGTTCAGACAACTGGGGACAACCATCAAAGCGGAGGAATTACTCGATGGATAAGAGGGATGTAATTATTGACGGTTATTACGTAAAAGGAACCATCGAGTTCCAGAAGCATCATCCACTAACGACATGGTGGATTGGTATTATTCAACAACTGGAATACTACGACACTTTGCAAAACTTGATCGAGGAATTGGATATCACAGTACCATCGGGCTACAACAGAGTACAGATTTTAGAATATCTAGTCATGTCCCTATTAGCACATGGAATAATCAATGTCGACTGGGAAACAGGTAAGGTAAGTTTAACCAAACCATTTGATGAATATGCACGACGAGGAACCTTGGGTCAGAGAATGTTTGAGACTAAGAAACTGCATACGGAGTGGTGGATTGAGGGGATTCAGGGTAACCCTCTGTCTGTACTTCTAGCTCAAAAATATGATCTGAACTTTTCAGACGATATTCCAGAGGAAATCATTAAAGTCCCCGCGGAGAAGATCCTCACCCTTTTAGTCGAGAAAAATTATAACATTAGGGAACTTATGCCGTCCGTGCATGGGGGATTTCTTGTTCACGGACGCAAATCTGCATTTCTACGAACTTCTCTGTCTCCTTCTGGACATAAAAGTATAAGGTTCTCCGTGATCAAATCAGGAAGGAGATATTTGCTTCCACCTGACCTAGAAATTTTAGAACAACCACTTCTATCACGGAATCCAAGCATCCTCGATGATCAGAAAGAGGAAAAAACATCGAGATTAGAGCTCTATCATTCACCCCTAGTTGAGGCATACTTTCGCATCACCCAGACATTCGGATCGTACGAGACAGTGGATCGACAGTTAACCTTACAGGTGATTGAATTTTTGGACTCTATTCTTCAAATGCAAGAAGAGATTTTAGATTATTACACCTCTAGTAGCAAGATATCCCAAATCGTGGGGGAATCAGAGCTCTTCTTTAACAAGTTTAATGAGATGCTAAGTAGCACAAGTAGGGATAAACGTGTTATTGTCACATCTTCCTTCCTCAACCCCTCAAATATCAATGAAGGTCTGGAGTTAAGCTTGAAGGAAAACACACTTTCCAAGATACTTGTAATCTATGGACACGCAAATGACGATACTTCCTCCGAGCATAACCAGAAAATAAGGGAATATATCTCAGAACTGAGAAAATATATTCCAGAAGTAAGCAAACGATTCGAAATACTCCCTGCAAGAGTAAAATCCCACGAGAAGATTCTGATTACCACAGAAGGGGAATGGATGATCTGTAGCTGGAACCTGACTAGCAGTGATCCAGTAGGAGTTATGTTTGAAAGTGGGATCTGTGGAAGGGATGGTAGTATCGCATTAGAGCTCTTTCATAAAATTGAGAATTTGGTAAATAATGAAAAATTTCTTACTGAGTTCAAGGAATCACTCACCCAATTACAACCAGAAAAATCAAGTCTTGAGAAGGAGTTTATGCAACTTATCAAGGTGTTTGAAATCACGAAGAAGATACATAATACCGACAGTCTCTGGAACAAGGAGAATTACACGATGAGCGTAATGGGTCTTCTCAGTGCCCTCCTACCCTTTATGAGAAGAAGCAGGATACAGTTTGTGGATACTGCTTCCAGCAGAGATTTACTCCTGAGACTGATTAATAGAACAAGGGAGTCTATCTTCCTCGCTACTGATAGGTTGTCCCGGAATGCAATGGATCCAAGTGCCGTTAACGACCTCCTGAGGTTAGGTACACGTGGAAAAAGGAAGGTAGGTATCCTCTGGGGAAGAGAGTACGAGAATTCAGATCACAAAAACGAGGAGATCATTTCACAGCTTCTGGAAGCTAAGGAAACAATCAATGTGCTTGACAAGGAAGAGATCTACCTATTCTCTCAGACCAACCCAATGGAGAATCACAGTAAATTTATTGTCGTTGATGAGACTGTCTGTTATCTCACGTCAGAGAATATCCTCAGTTATGGAGGTGAGAAAAAGCAGAATGAATCACGGGAGCTCGGAGTTTACTTTGAGGCCCCAGTAATCTCAATTCAGCTTCTCAGTAAGGCGGTCATGCACCGCCAACATATCTTCGATGGCTTTACAAGGTACGGAAGTGAGTGGTTCGAGCTTGGAAACCAACTTCACCATGCCATAGACACTCTCGATCTGCCAGATATAGATATCAATAACCCAGCGGTTATTTTTGAGGCAATACGAGATGAGTTGCAGAGAGACAGGGAAGATATATTTGACAATAAACGGTATCGGAAGAGTTTTAGGAATTTCCAGAATTTCATTGAGACACACGGTGAGAACATGAGGAACGGGTACATGTCACTCCTCCTCATACCGTCACCTGACCATCGGTGGATACCATCGGATATTGAAGGCGACATCCAGAACTATAGGCTTGAAATCAAAGATACAGCAGAGGACGATACACGGAAAGATACGGATCCCATCGTAGATGAAATCATGGAAAATATGGTTTGGATAGAGCCAGGGGTATTCACCATGGGGAGCAACAAGTACAAGAACAGTGAAGAGACACCGGCACACCAAGTAAGGATCACCAAAGGTTTTTGGATGAGTAAGTATATCATCACACAATCACTGTATGAGAGAGTTATGGGAAGACTGTCATCCACAGGAAACTCGAAACACATGCATCCAGAATACCCAGTGTTCTATGTCTCCTACGGGGATATGATGGAGTTTATAGGGCGGTTGAACTCCCTCTCCGGAGGTGGGGGATTTGACCTTCCAACAGAAGCAGAATGGGAATACGCATGTCGGGCGGGAACTAAGGGAGACTACTTCTTTGGAGATCGTGACAAGATCGATGAGTACGTATGGAGCAAAAAGAATTCAAACAAGCAACCACACCGAGTGGGGGAGAAAAAGCCAAACAATTGGGGATTGTATGACATGCTAGGCCTGGCGTACGAAAATGTCAAGGACGATTTACGGAGGTACAAGAGGTCGAATAAGCCAATCGATGACCCTGTTGGATCTCTCAACAGCAAATACTGCGGAGCTCGCGGAGGAGCTTGGGGGAAGTGGCCATTTGGGCAAAAGCCCAATAACAATCACTTCCGATGCTCATCGCGACCATTCAATAGCAAGGATGAGAAGTCACGCCGTTTATCTTTCAGAATCGTGAGAAGAACTGATAGCAGCACGTAATAAAGGTAAGCACGAGAGTAAAAACTTCATCCTTAACCTTCAACATCACATAGCTAATTCAGTAGACCTACCGTACCCGGTATGTCCTTGTCAATCCACCATCTTCCCCCTCGGGAGCACCTTGATCAACTCTATATCGCTGCTCTCCCCCTGATTGATGAGGAGAAGCACGCAGTCCACAACGTCCTCCACGTTGAGCATAGCGTCGCGGTCGACGTCCTTACCGTCGAACCACGGGGTGTCGACCGAGCCCGGATTGACCGTGGCCAGCTTCACTCCCGAACCACGTAGCTCCTTCCTGACGCTGGAGACCATTGCCTGCACCGCGTGCTTGCTTCCCGCGTATAACGAGCATCTAGTGGCAGTCTCCAGCCCGAGGTTGGAGGAGGTGACGATGATCTGCCCCCTCCCCCTTCGCCTCATGTGGGGGATGAGGAATCTCAACCAGAGGAATACGCCCTTGACATTGGTGGAGAACTGCTCATCAAACTGCTCCTCGGTGAGGTTCTCGATGTTGTCGAAATAACCCACTCCGGCGTTGAGAAAGGCGACGTCCACCCCACCCATTTTCTCGATCGCGAAATTAAACACCCTCTCCACATCGGCCGAAGACGAGGTGTCGCCAGCAACGGTGTGGACATCTCCCGCAATCTGTCCACCCGCGTACTCTAACTTGTCCCCATTCCTCGATGTCAAGACCATGGTGTGCCCTTGGAGCCGCTTAGCCACCGCGAGCCCTATGCCTGAGGATGCCCCAGTGATCAAGATCTTCATGTGCTTCCGAACTCGTTGCAGTTGATAACATTTGGCCATAGATCAAGGACATAGAGATAAAATCCCCGTGTCAAAGAGGACCTATGGACATCACACTTCCCAGCGGGAGTTACGAGCAGGAATTCATGGTGACCGAGGACACATCGGCCGCCC
>JALWRB010000515.1 GCA_027077875.1 Candidatus Heimdallarchaeota archaeon | reverse complement strand
ACGCAGATTCAATCGTTACGGGGAGGTCGCTGTCATCGATCTTGATGCTGCACTCGGGACGGGGGACAACTCACAGCTTATACAACGTCTGGCACGAATTGCTGAGATCAGAGTCGGTGGTGGAATACGCTCGGTTGAGAAGGCAGAACAGGTCCTCTCATGGGGGCCAAAAAAGATCATCCTAGGCACAAGGGCAGAACCTGAGTTCATGTCCACGTTTGACAAGGACAGGTTGATCGCCGCGGTGGACTCCCGGGATGGGAAAGTGAGAACAAAGGGGTGGACATCGGACACGGGAATCAGCACAGAGCAACGTGTCCTTGAACTGCAGGACTACTGCTCCGAGTTCCTCTACACCGAAATAGACAGCGAGGGGATGATGAAGGGCATTCCGAGAAGGAGAATCGAGGAGGTCAGATCACTTACCGAGAACAGCATCACCTATGCAGGAGGGATCACCACAGTGGAGGACGTGGTGTGGCTCACACTGAGGGGGATGAATGCACAGATTGGGATGGCGGTATATACAGGCAACTTGGACCTTGACGAGGCATTAGTAAGCACTGTGGACTTCTCCAAGGGACTGGTACCCACTGTCGTGCAGGATAAACAACAGAGAGTACTCACCTTGGCGTACAGCAATGAGGAGAGCTTAAAACAAGCGTTGAGGAGCGGTAGGGGAACCTACTATAGCAGGAGTAGACAGTCACTATGGGTCAAGGGTGAAACCTCTGGCGACATCCAGGACTTGCTAAGTGTGCGGTACGACTGTGACCGTGATGCACTGCTCTTCACAGTAGAGCAGAGGGGGAACGCATGTCACACTGGCTCTTCATCCTGTTTCGGATCAAAGGAGTTCAGGTTACAAGACCTCTTCAGAACCATCGAAGAAAGGGGAAAAGAGCCCCGTGATAACTCCTACACCTCCCGCATCCTGCAGTCGGAGGAGACCATCCTCGGGAAGATAAGGGAGGAGGCAGAGGAGGTATGCACCTACACCTCACGGGAGAATCTGATCTGGGAGATAGCCGACCTAACCTACTTTGTGATGACACTGATGGTACACAACGGTATCGAGCCTGAGGAGGTGAAGAACGAGCTGTGGAGGAGAAGAAGATGAGGACGGTGAGTGCAGAGGAGGCAAGGAAGATCGTCATGGGGAGAATGACCGAAATTGACGTGGATGTCACCCCGATTATCGAGAGGGTACGAGAACAGGGAGACATCGCAGTCCGGTACTATGCGTCCAGATTCGACGGATTCAGTGGGAGAGAATATAGAGTCAGTCAGCAACGGATTGACGATGCCTACACGAAGGTGAGCAGCGAGTTCATTGAAGCCATAAGCTACGCCTCCAAGAACATTGAGGAATTTGCCCGTGCACAGCGTTCAACCCTCAAAGATCTGAGGATTGAGAGGGAGTTCGGGGTGATAGGACACAAGGTCATCCCTCTAGAATCAGTCGCTTGCTACATCCCAGGAGGAAGATACCCTCTGCCATCAACTGCGCTGATGACACTCGTTCCAGCCGTCGTCGCCGGGGTGGAGAGGAGGGTGGCCCTGTCACCCAGATTCACCCCCGAGAGCATTGTTGCGGCAGACATGGCAGGGGCGACCGAGATACTGGAGATCGGAGGAGTCCACGGTATTGCAGCAGTAGCCTATGGGACAGAGAGCATCAAGCCGGTTTCCAAGGTCGTTGGACCGGGGAGCAGGTATGTCACAGCAGCCAAGAAGTACGTGTTCGGACAGGTGGGAATTGATTTCATCGCCGGACCCTCAGAGGTTGCAGTCGTCATAGACGAGAGAGCAGACCCTTCAGTAGTCGCCAGTGACCTCCTTGCTCAGGCAGAACACGACGTCGACGCAGGGGTGTTCATCCTCTCAGTGGACGAGGGGGTCATTGACAGGGTCAAGAAGGAGCTCAACGCTCAACTAGAAGAGCTCCCGACGAGGGATATCGCCGCTGAGAGCGTGCTCCGGGGTGTGGCTGTGCTCTGCCGTGACATCGAGGAGCTGCAGTCATTGTGCAACTATATGGCTCCCGAGCACCTCGAACTGCAGACATCGAAAAATGAAGAGTACGCAAAGGGGCTCGTCAACTACGGCTCTCTTTTTGTTGGCCGGAACTCGGCAGAGGTGTTCGGCGACTACTGCTCAGGTCCGAATCACACCCTTCCGACCAGTCGCGCAGCAAGGTACACCGGAGGTCTGTCCGTCCTCGATTTCGTGAAGATACAAACCTTCCAAGAGCTGACGGACGTTTCTCCCCTCGTAGGACCCGTGTTGGAACTGGCCCGATCTGAGGGACTTGAGGGCCATGCCAGAGCAGCAGAACAACGCCTCAATCTCTGACTGTCGTGACGAATCCGTCAGAATTTGATTCGGTTGTAAGTTAATGAGAGATTTTTATAGAGGAGTGATTCAGTAGGAATTGTTGATTACGATCGCCCTACAATCCCCCGGGATCAATAGGACGAGACGACTAATCTGGGAGTTCAGTACGCTGGAGAGTTAAGCCCGGTATCGCATTTCCCTGTAGTGTTGTGCGCGAGCCTACGCGAACGGTATGACGTTGTAAC
>JALWRB010000514.1 GCA_027077875.1 Candidatus Heimdallarchaeota archaeon | reverse complement strand
CCCTTTGATGCTGCTGAAAGCATCTCGGAGGTCTTGATGATTATCGATATCCTTGAAAACTATCAATGTACAGATCCCAGTCTCCCTGAGGAAAAGCCTGACCTTACATCCATCGATATCTTTGTGCGCGGAAAGATAGGGTACTGAGTCACCGACAGCATTGTTTTCCGTGATACCGGCAGAGTTGAAGATCGCAACTTGCTTCTTTGGGGCAGAGAAGTCACCGATCGAAATCTTCTTCCCGCGGAGTTTACGGGCAAACACACCGATCTCCTTTAAGGGGATGACTAGGGAGGTCAGAATAACAAGTCTAATGCAGATCACCGGGAGGTGGGAGAGCTATGGATTACTCCTAGGTCCCGGGACTAGGTCTGGAACCCCTCTCCCAAATAGGATTGCTACTTCCAGCATATATTGTTTTCGATCTCCAAATTATTGATTTCAAATTTCGATCCCCAATGATAATGTAGCACATAGGACATCACAGAACCCAAAAAATTATATTTTTCGGATCTCTATCCTCTTAGAGAGACCCAGATATGATAAAGGTGGGGATTTATAAATGGAGTGTTCCCGTAGATCAAAGGGAAAATCTAGATTCTGGACGGGGAAAAGAGGGGCTGGAGACGAAGAATTCCCTGCGGTTACAATGAAGGATTCTAGGGATACTAGATTGAAAGTGACCTTAGAGACCAACAAGGGTACTTTTGTCTCCACGTTACAATGAAGGATTCTAGGGATACTAGATTGAAAGTACTACCGTCAACATCATTGTCCAAGTTGCCTTTATGGTTACAATGAAGGATTCTAGGGATACTAGATTGAAAGGTTCAGGTACTTCTGGGATGCTCTCTCAAGGCTTGAGGTTACAATGAAGGATTCTAGGGATACTAGATTGAAAGTTGAGAAGGACATAAAGTACCTCTCACGGGAGTGTGACAGTTACAATGAAGGATTCTAGGGATACTAGATTGAAAGATCCACATACTCCCCTCAGGAAAGCTACGCTTCGTTAACGTTACAATGAAGGATTCTAGGGATACTAGATTGAAAGCCCGAGCTTGATAGCTCTTTGCTAGATTAACTTTTTTTGTTACAATGAAGGATTCTAGGGATACTAGATTGAAAGCTCAATAATATGCTCATAGCCATTTCGAACAATCTCGTTACAATGAAGGATTCTAGGGATACTAGATTGAAAGCATCCAGTCGTCGTACCTATATCCCTTGGGAATTGAACGGTTACAATGAAGGATTCTAGGGATACTAGATTGAAAGAACCACATTCGAGCAGGGGGTGTCTGCCACATCTTCGTTACAATGAAGGATTCTAGGGATACTAGATTGAAAGCATCCAGTCGTCGTACCTATATCCCTTGGGAATTGAACGGTTACAATGAAGGATTCTAGGGATACTAGATTGAAAGCTCTCTTCTAAGACCTGCTCAAAGAGCGATATAAACTCGTTACAATGAAGGATTCTAGGGATACTAGATTGAAAGAACCACATTCGAGCAGGGGGTGTCTGCCACATCTTCGTTACAATGAAGGATTCTAGGGATACTAGATTGAAAGACATCTGCATACATGAAGATAAGGCTGTAGATGATCGTTACAATGAAGGATTCTAGGGATACTAGATTGAAAGAAAGAAAGTGGATAATCGAAGAGTTAACCCCCGAAGTTACAATGAAGGATTCTAGGGATACTAGATTGAAAGAGTCATTACACCATCGATGGATACCACGTATTAATATGTTACAATGAAGGATTCTAGGGATACTAGATTGAAAGATATCCGAGAGGAAGGGAACGAAGGTGAAGACCACGGTTACAATGAAGGATTCTAGGGATACTAGATTGAAAGCAGTCGATGACACAGTACCTACCTTCTGTATCTATCATGTTACAATGAAGGATTCTAGGGATACTAGATTGAAAGCTCCCTCTCCACCAGCTCACAAAGGAACTCACGGTGACGTTACAATGAAGGATTCTAGGGATACTAGATTGAAAGAAAAAATCTGTGCGTATCAATGTGACACTATCATTGGGTTACAATGAAGGATTCTAGGGATACTAGATTGAAAGTCTCAAAGACATGGTGGGGTCAAAACAAACGCGTGAAGAGGTTACAATGAAGGATTCTAGGGATACTAGATTGAAAGCTTCTCGTCGGCATTGTACTCCCCGATGATGATCTCGGGGTTACAATGAAGGATTCTAGGGATACTAGATTGAAAGGTGATGGTATTTAAGAGTATGATTCTGCGACCATCTGTTACAATGAAGGATTCTAGGGATACTAGATTGAAAGTTGTAGTATACCTTGTAAAGCTCCACGTCATCTGAAGTTACAATGAAGGATTCTAGGGATACTAGATTGAAAGCTTCAGTATCTTCTCGATACCCTCCTCGAGGACCGCATGTTACAATGAAGGATTCTAGGGATACTAGATTGAAAGCAGTCGATGTAGTCGGTGACTGTCCCACCAAGGTGTTACAATGAAGGATTCTAGGGATACTAGATTGAAAGCTGATTTCACCAGACGCTATAGTCTTGTACACGGTCATCGTTACAATGAAGGATTCTAGGGAAACTAGATTGAAAGCTCAGGATCTCTCGATCCATCTCCTGCCAGATCCTCTGTTACAATGAAGGATTCTAGGGATACTAGATTGAAAGGTAGAGGATATCCCGATCAGGATTGCATGGGCTCATCTAGGTTACAATGAAGGATTCTAGGAACACTAGATTGAAAGTAGGAGGTTCGGTAGTTATATGAGAAGGGGATATTGCTGCGTCGATACATTGTTCTGGAGCAGTTGGACAGTCGGTGATTACGTCAGCTTTAAGTACCTCTGTGAGAACAGTACCATAAGGGTTCAAATGAGGTCTTGCCTTCCACTCTACTGAGATCTATCACTCCATGAGTGCTCACTATCTTGTACTGGATGAGCTGACGCTGTGGACCCACGAGGTGAAATTATGACAGGTGAATACCTTCCACTTTGCTATCAAACTATCCGTTATCACTGAAGAACTGCTACTCACGTTGCTCGAAGCGGACGTGAGGATAATCGTCGACGCCGAGTACGACAGGCTTGACCACTGGGTGCAGTCCCTCGACGTGTCGAGAGAGAAATTGGAGAAGATGATCTACACCGTTCAGGTGTCGAGAAAGGACGCCGAGGATCAGGTGGGTTATTTCCAGAGAGAGGGGTTGGACGTGCTTCTTGTGAGGGGGCACTCCGCCTATGTCAAGGAGGCTGACTGGTCGATCAGCAAGCTCAGTCGGATGTGGGATACCTACAGTTGTACCAAGTTGCTGGGGATCACCAAGTACGTCCGTGACAGGATGCGGACCTCCCGCGTGGTTCGTGACCGTGATGTCTTGGAGCTCCTTGGCTACCAGAGGATCAAGGGCTCGAAACTCTACACATTCCTTGCCCTTGATGGCGTGCTCTCAGACGCGGCCGTCTCCTACCTCGCGAGGAGGTCAGGAGATGGCAGGTTCATCCTGAGGAACGAGGAGGAGATCTCCGATCTCTCGACTGATCACCACTTGGTCTACTACATAGACCACAGGGATGACCTGCAGTACATGGGGCACTTCCTGCGTCTCCTCTCCAAGCAGAGTATACTTGTGACTCAGGAGGTTACCTGATCAGGAAGCTTTAAGACCCATGAGGATGTCTTCAGGAAGATGAGTTCACCGTATGGGTGGCTGCTGTCATACGTCACTCGCAGACCGCTCACATCTGCTTTAATCTTGGTCACGGCCATTGTGGAACCCGTGTTCTACATGTATGCCCTCTTCTTATCCGCGGACATCATAGCAGTTCTGCAGAGTGGTGGTGGTTGGGATCAGATCTGGAGAATTTACGTCGTGTTCTTTCCTCTGATTGTTGTGCAGGTGGGTATGTTCTTCGGCTCGAGCTTCTTCAACGAGGTCATCGCTCACAGGATAACAACAGACATGACCTATGACCTCTTCGAGACACTACAGGACAGAAGCCTGACCTACCACGACGGTAAGGACGTCGGTGAGATCATGTCTCGGGCAACGAATGACACCAGGGCGGTGAACTACGGGCTCTCCCCGGGAGTCAGGATGCTCTTCGGATCAATCACCGTATGGGGTGTTGGCTTCTATGTCGTCTATGGTGTCGAGCCCTTGTTCGCGTACGCGATGCTCGTCATCTTCATCGTCTACCTCGCTCTTACGATCAGCTACGCCAAGAAGGTCGCACCGCTGAGCAAGCTCTCCCTTGAAACTCTGGTTGATGTGAGTAGCATCGCCTCCGACAGCTTCAACGGTATCCGGGATCTGAAGGCTTACGTGTCCCTCAGCAGGATGAAAAGGAATTTTGCCAAGGCGACAGCCACGCAGACAAGGGTGAAGGAGAAGGAGGGTGAGGTCGGTGCGTGGTTTTACCCCGACATCATCCTCAGGCTGTTCATCCTCCTCCTGATTGGATACGCCACAACGCTGCTCACATCAGGTGCCCTCGGTATTGACCGCTTCGTCCTTCTACTGACGACGACCGCTATGGTAGTGGCTATGGGCGAGGAGCTCAACTGGGTGTCGTTCATCCTCATCCAGTCCCTTACCGCCACCCGTAGGCTCCATGAGTTCATGAATGACAAGGACCCTCACTACATCATGGACGGTGACGTGAAATTCGAGGGGATGAGCGCCCGGATCGAGTTCGCCGACGTCTCCTTCAGGTATCCGGGGACAGAGGTCGACGTGCTCATGGACCTGAGCTTTACCATCGAGGACTCCGAGACCCTTGCGATCATAGGAAGTCCCGGGTCGGGGAAGTCGACTCTGACCAAGCTCATACAGAGATTGTACACTCCAACCTCTGGGGAGATCAGATTGGATGGTATCCCGCTGTCCAAGTTCGAGAACAGCTCGTTAAGACGGAACATAGCGACAGTGGAGCAGGATGTCCACCTATTCAATGACAGTATTTTGGAGAACATCAGGTTTGCAAGACCGGACACTCCTCTCGAAGAGGTGATCGAGGTAGCGAAGATCGCCCATGCCCACGAGTTCATCTCTGAGTTCCCGGACGGGTATGAGACGCTTATAGGTGACAATGGTGTCAGGCTTTCTGGTGGTCAGGCACAGAGGGTGGCGATAGCGCGTGCGATCATCGTAAATCCGGAGATCCTGATCATCGACGACGGAGCATCCGCTCTCGACGCCAAGATGGAGATACAGATTCAGGAGGCAATATCGGAGATACTCCGGACAAGGACGACGATCATCACTACACACCGGCTGGCGATCATTGCTAAAGCGGACCGGATCCTCATGCTGGACAGGGGAAGGGTCATCGGATTCGGCACGCACGAGGAACTTATCACCCGAAATATCGAGTACAGGAAGCTCTTCGAGAAGCACTTCGAGCTACCGCCACTGGAGGTGAGCTGATGGATCGAAAGTTCTCGGACAGGTACCTTCTAGGAATGGCATGGGGGTACATCTCAAACCACCTCAGGATATTTGCTGTGGCCTCAGTAGCACTTCTGCTCAACGTCGTCCTCTCGATACTCGGTCCCGTGATGCTGAACTTCATGCTGAACGCAGCGGAGACTGGAGACACCCTGATGCCCTATGTCCTCGGGTACATCGTCTTCAACGCTCTCGGCTGGCTGGCGAGGGTCTTCCAGATGGTGAATGTCACGAGGCTCAATGCTAGGGTGGTCAAGGAAATCAGGGACAGCACCTTCTCCAACATCCTCGAGAACAAGATCCCATTCTTCGACGTCCAGAAGTCCGGGGAACTGACCAGCAGAGTGGTCAACGACACCAAGGAGCTGTCCGAGCTCGGGATGAGTATGGCCAGTTTCATCACCGATCTGCTCCGGGTGCTTCTGACGATAGCCTTCTTCCTCTACCTTTCCCCCATCCTTGGTCTGTTCTTCCTCCTCTTTATCCCCGTTGTCATGGTGATCTCAATCCTCATGAGCAGATGGGAGCGGAAGGAGTCCTCTGTCTGGAGACGCAGGTTCGGTGAGGTCAACGCCAGATTCTCCGACATCATGAGCAAGATCGCTATAAGCAAGGCATTCAATCGCGAAGAGGAGAACCTCAACCGTTTCCGGGAGATCAACGAGGCCACATACCGGGCATCAGTCAAGCGAGGACTGGCCATCTTCCTCTTCTGGCCCATGACTGACCTGATGCTGCATGCTCTCCGCCTGATCATCATCGCCGTGGGTATCTGGCAGATATCGAATGGGCTACCGCTTGTCAACTTCATCATGTTTATCGTTCTGCTCGGTTACTTCTACTGGCCACTGATCAATCTGGCCAATAAGTACAACAGCTTTCAGGTCGCCTCCGCGTCGCTTGAAAGGATCGCCAAGGTTTCGGAGGACATGGATCTGAGAGAGGACGACGGTGGCACTCTTCCCGCAGACAGTATCTGCGGTGAGATCGTCTTCAGGGACGTGGACTTTTCCTATGACGGTGAGAACTTGGTCCTGAGTGACATCAATTTCTCAATCAGTCCGGGCGAGCGTGTGGCACTGGTAGGACACACGGGAGCGGGGAAGAGCACAATCGCCTCACTTCTTGTGAGGTTCTACGAGGTCAGTGACGGCAGCATAACGGTCGATGGGCATGACATTAAGGATTACGATCTCTGCTCCTTGCGAAGGGCCGTCGGACTGGTCTCACAGCGCGTCCTCCTCTTCAAGGGGACAATTCGTGAGAACCTGTTGATCGCTAACCCAGAGGCGGACGATGCACGTATGTGGGAAGTTCTGGACATGGTACAGGCACGAGAGTTCATCGAGCTCCTTCCCAAGGGGCTGGACAGCAAGGTAGAGGAGAATGGGAAAAACCTTTCTGCGGGCCAGAAACAGATGATCAGCTTCGCCCGTGCAGTCCTTAGTGAGCCGAGGGTGATCGTGCTCGACGAGGCTACCTCTGCGGTCGATCTGTACACCGAGGCGAAGATCCAAGACGCTATTGAGACCCTCCTCTCCAGCCGGACGAGCATCAGTATCGCCCACAGGCTCACCACGATCCTGAAGTCGGACAAGATCATCGTCCTCGACCACGGGAGGATCGTTCAGGTCGGTAGTCACGAGGAGTTACTTGCACAAGGAGGTATGTACTCTGAGATGTACAACCTCTACCTTGAGACTCAGAGTGCAAAATACCTTGAAAAGATCAAGTACTAATCTTCAACATCACTCTCCAGTATAGGATAATTAACTATCTTGAATAATCTGGTAGTAATCTTAATTTCTCTTCATTTTCTCAGATAGTACCTTCAAGAGACGTTCTCTATTCTCCTCGCTGAGTTTATCCACCAGATTCTCGAGCCCGATTTCCTTGATGACTCTGTCGAGACCGACTTCCTCGAGAACTCGATCAAGTCCCACTTCATCAACGACCCTTGTAATTCCAATACTCTCTACTGCTGATCTAATGCTTAGAGAAATTGGGTCTACATCAATATTTTCAGCATGGGCCACCTCAATCACTTCCTCCTTGTATAGAAAATACGCCACTGAGATAATAAATCTTTCTCTCTCAATTAGTGCTCTCTTAATGGCCCTCCACCTTACTGCCCTCCTCGCAAAAATCCCGAGGTATGAGTTGCTTTCGTCGTAGTCGATCTTATTGAGTAAGATCAGTTGGATATCCAAGTTATGAACGACTCTATATATTCCCTTCTGGATCTCAGAGATGGTGTACAGTTCTTCAATCCTCTTTGGTATCGATTTGGAAAGGACAAAGACCAATGTTATTTTTTCTATGTCAACCTTCTCGTTGCTACTGTAGAGGTAAGCTTTTGCGATGCTCTTGTGCAATTCGTGGACATTAAACCTGTCCCTTACACTCTTGAACTCCCCTGCGAGGTGCTCTTTTGTGTTGTTGAATGGATACTGGAGTACATTGTCGTGCATGACCAGAAAGTCGAGCCTAAGATTCGCCTGTGGAACCTCCATCTCGGTAATGACTGTAGCTCCTGTTAAGTATCGCTTTAGGAGATTTTTGAAACTGGAGTCCCACGCCACAGTCTCCTCATATCTACAGTGGATATAAGTTTAGCGGAGACCTTGGTTACACCCCTGATTGGATGAAGCTTTTTATGCACCCTTTCCTCTACTTATCTATGGACTCAGAACCTGCGAAGTCTATCATACCGTCGAATTTCATTCCGGGGAACTCCTACGAGGGCTCACTCTCCAAGTTCATCCTCGAAAATATACCTGATGAGATTGTGCAGGGGATGAAGAGACGGCAGTCATTGAGAATTGTGGGGGCCAGCATGGTCGACAATGTCAACTACGAGGGTAATCTCTCTGTCGTGGGGAGCTACCTTGCTCACGAGGGGGTGATATGTGAGAACCTATCCATAACCGGATCTGCCAAATTCTCAGGCTTTCTCGCCGTTCGAAATCGCGCGAGGGTCACTGGATCTATAATGGTTGACAAGAACATCGTATTCGTCAATAACTCTACAATTACTGGGAGCATCCTTGTATCGGAGAACCTGATCTCGTCAGGCAAGTTGACTCTCGTAGGAAGGACAACTGTCAACAAAAAGCTGATTTCGGACGGGGAGGTCAGGGCGGTTGCGAAGTTGAGGGCGAGTGAGCTGGTGGTTCTCGGAACATTAACCTCCCAGAGAGAACTTCTTGTCGACAGGATGGTCCGGGCTCGCAACCTTTTCGTAGGTAGGGGTGGCGAGGTCGGTGGAATATTAGCTGAGAACGTGGTAGTTGCGAACAACCCTGACAAAGAACTAATTAGCAAGTACCCACAGTTACCGTCTGGTGTGTGGCAGACATCCGACAGTAAATTAACCCTGGAGTACCTTAAGGCAGTTTTTAGGAGGCTCCTGAGGAGGAAGAGACTGCATATGCTCTCTGTGAGAGGGGACGTAGTTGGCGACAATATCTACCTCGAGAACACGGAGGTCTTCGGGGAGGTAAAGGGTAGGGTCGTGACCATCGGAGACAACGTCGTCATTCACGGGAAACTGCAATACACAGAGAGTGTGGAGCTCCCCGAGGGATCGGATATTGACATCCAGAAGGTAGATGAAATTAAGGGTCTCCCATCCAACTCAAAATGACTTGAATCACTGAGAGCACAAAGTCTCCACTATGGGCACATTCATGCCTTTTGAAGGTATAGGGGGTTAAACTATGTATTCAACGGGGTTGATGTCTAGTAGGATCGTTTCTTTCTTAAGATGGATACGAGGACCAGATTGGGGAGAATGTATGTCCAGAAGTTAACACCTTGGCTCTTAACCGGTGTGCTTGCAGGAAGGACACTAATGTCGCCCAATGTGAACTCGGGCTCCACCTCGATGATCGCCTCTGGTACATCCACGGATTCTGTCTCCACGACCTCCTCCTTGACCTCGTCCACGGTCAGAGCCTGAAGAACTTCCTCCTTATCCTCTTCCCTGATCGGGTCTTGTACGAGTTCCTCTTGGACTTCGGTGCTGCTCTCGGTAGTTTGATCGAATTCCTCTGGATCTGCACTTGACCCTGTGGCACTCGTCGTCGATTGATCGTCCTCGGCAACCATGTCTTTGTCCTCTTCATCAGAAGACTCAACAATAACTGCCGATGACTCATTCACCTCACAATCGTCCGAATCACTGTGCCTATGGTGGTTGTGGTAGAACTCCCCGAAGAGATGGTTCTCGTCGTCGTCATCGTGACCGTCATCACCTTCGTCGTCATCATGATCCAGATGGTCGAAGGCATCTGGGATCAGATCCGAGTCCGTGTCGTCTGATCTTGGATTCAGTCCGTTCTCAATCTCGAACTTATCCGAGAGTCCATCGCCATCCGTATCGAAATTGCTGATGTCCGTCTTGAGCCCGTTGAGCCTCGAGAAGCCCTCCAGTCCATCCATGATACCGTCACCATCGGAGTCACCTCCTCTGATTTTGATCTCTTCGAGGAGGTAGAATTCGGATCGACACTCACAGTCATATTCGTGCTTGTCAAAATCCAGCTCCAGTGAGGTTTCCTCGAAGTACTGGTATCCCCAGTTGTCATAGGAGCTTGAGGAGACGAAGTTGGTGGTCAGAGTCTTGAGGTGGTATCCGTCAGCGATGAGGAGCCCCTGTTGTCCGTCGTATGACGGTGAGTACAGGGATGCCTGCCTCCTGTGATTGATACCGAAAAGGACTGGTTCGTCGACCTTCTGTCCGTCCTTCTTGCCTTCCCATACCACACCGAAATCGATGTCCTCGTTGGTGAAGGTGGTGCCCACAGGGTGGTTATT
>JALWRB010000513.1 GCA_027077875.1 Candidatus Heimdallarchaeota archaeon | reverse complement strand
AGCTCTCCCTTAATTGATACGAGTCACCCAAGTATAAAAACATTCGAAGATTCCCAATCAGATCACTTGTCATCTAGCAGGTTCGTTGTTCAACCCAAGGTCATTCATGGTTTGACATGAATCCATTATTGGGCTCATTTCTCCAGAAGGTTGTCTGTAATTAGAGCTAAGTTATTGGTGATCTTTTCGAGGTGGCTCAGTCTGACCTCAAGCTGCGAGAGTTTTTCCGTAATTTCTTGAGTTGTCTGGAAGAGCATGTTCATACCGTCTGAGATGTCTTTTATCATCTCCTCATCAACCCTGCTTGTGATCTGTGCAGCTGAAGTTGACACATGTGATTTAGTACTTCCGTCTTCTCTCTGTGGTTGTCCTCCGAAGTCCACAAGTATATGCTTAGTCTTGGAGATCAAATCGTCCATTACCCTATTAGCTACCAGTGGATTGACAAGGAATGAGATTGGGTCAAGTATCTTGTTCGTCAGGCTCTTTATTCCCCCGATGGACATATCTGTCACTGGGTATTCATCCTCCACTGAATTATCAATAAGCAACTGGAGGAACCACTCGTTGTATTTCTTGGTCAGTGCGAGTGAGTATTTCGTGCCCGGTATTTTTGAGTTGTATACCATGTTCTGAATAGAATTTTACGGGGTTATATTTGAATGCTTTACAACTACGTATAGCTTTCTGCATACTCTGTAAGAAATTCTTGATATTGAGCCCCATATGGTCTCTTTCACCATTTTGGTCATGGTGAATATTGACCAATATCTGTACCTGTGCTTTATAGATTGGATGTAACTGGATCTGTGGGTCACGCGGTGGTAGACAATAATTTATACTACTAAGGACCATAATTGATCATGGCAATTATTGGTTCCTCGGTAATGCGGAAGCTCGGGAAGATCGTGAGGATATTGTCAATAATGGTATTGATTTCCCTAGTTGCAGTGATACTGTTCGGTTCTCTCACCTTCAAGAATGCTAATCCTGAGATCAGGGAATTCCATCAAGAACCAGGGACGACAAGTATTGTCAGCTATCCTCTGAGTGGTTCTGACTCACAGGTACTGGTAGTCAGTAATCTGAACTCAAAGAATGGTCTTGCACCGGGTAATCTTGTGGTGATCAGTTTAGGCACAACGACAGTTGACCTTGCTAACCGTGAGATACAGGTTCTTCTAATCACGCCTAGTTCCAATTCTCCTGTAGTTATCAAGGTGGAAAATCAATCTGGTGACCCCATCCAAAGGAACATCTTATTTGTAGAGGTGGACAAGACATTCGTTGTACCTTTTGTGGTCTTTGTAATTCTATTTTGGATTCTGTTCAACCTGTTGATGTTCAGTCTGCAGGTCTGGATCGTGCTAAAATTTGTTAACTGGATAGATCGTAGACAGGTCACAGTTGAAGAGAGGGACGACGATGAGGTTGGGGAGCATGAGATATACCATACGTTCTCATACTTCAATGATGTCTCTCAACAGGACTTTCTCCTGTTCATAATTGGAAACATCTTTCTGTTCGTCGGAATCTTCTCTATTGGTGCCATCCCTATAGGACTGTCTATATTTGGGGTGGTTGCATACTCGACATCGACCAAACGTAAGAGGAGGATGCAGATCATACTGTCTCTTCTAAATATGGGTGAGGTGAATCTCAGGACATTAGCGGAGGGAATGGGTGAGCAGAGTATCAAGGGTCTTGAGAAGATGGTGAACACGATGATCTTCGAGCTTGGCTATCCCATGTCGTACAATAGAAGAACGAATATAGTTAGGAGCACAGGGGATTTGGGTGAATACCTTCCATATTACAATCCCATACCCAGGCCTGATACCGTACCCCTCAAACAACTATAACTGAGCACTGATGCTTCTGAATAGACTAGGCGGATTTGGGTGTGAATCTCTCGTTGAGAACCTTGGTGATGAAGTACTCTCCTGCCCTGTACGATGACCTGATGAGTGGTCCGGATGCCACATAGAGGTAGCCCATTTTGCGTCCATCACTCTCCCATTTAGTGAAAACTTCAGGTTCCACGTATGCCTTAACTCTGAGATTCCTAAAGGTGGGACGCATGTACTGGCCGATGGTTAGGAGTTCCACCCCCACATTTCTTAGATCTTGCATCGTTTCAATGACCTCATCGTATGTCTCACCGAGTCCTACCATTATGGAAGATTTGGTCAGTATGTTTGGATTGAGTTCTTTTACTCCTCGCAGGATTTTTAGTGACTGATCGTATTCTGCCAAGGGATCCCGTACCTTTTTCTGCAGTCTTCTGATTGTCTCGATGTTGTGGGCGATCACATCAGGACCTGCATTGACAATCTTCTTTAGTGAAGCTATAGAACCTTGAAAGTCAGGGATAAGTATCTCAATTCTCAGGTCTGGATGCTCTGCTTTTATCTCTTTGATGCACTTAGCAAGATGCTCTGCGCCTCCATCTGGGAGGTCGTCCCTGTCCACCGATGTTAGTACCACGTAGTTAAGATCCCAATCATGGAGTGCCTGAGCGATGTTCTTCGGTTCATCCGGGTTGAGAGGTGCCGGATTCACAGAGCTCTTGACGGAGCAGAACCTACAGTTTCT
>JALWRB010000512.1 GCA_027077875.1 Candidatus Heimdallarchaeota archaeon | reverse complement strand
CTTCCCTGAGCCAACGAAATCTTGACAGGTTTACGATATAAGATGTGACTGCTATTTCTCTCATGTGCTGAGAAGCTTTCAATAGGTAGCATAGAGGTGTAGCAAAGGTCTGATTGGCGATCAGATGGGGGATGGTTCTGTCCGAGAAGTCGTGTTGTGTCCCTGTTCTTTGGCGCATTCGATCACACATGTCACGAGGACATCCATGACATATTCCAGAATGGAAAATCCAGATCGCTGGGATCTGTCTTGGCTATACCAAATATCCCGGTTATGGTCATTTATAATCCAATAGGTTCACCACGATCTACCTCTCCATGTGATGCAGGTGGACAATCTTCTATACCTCCGATCGAAAGGTACAATACATGAAGGACAGTGCTTCGGCTGTGAAGACCTACCTTCTCCTCATCCTTACCCTGATGATCATGATCCCGCCCTCTACTGCCCAAGATCCCGTGGACATCGACAGGATTGTGTCAGTCCTCGATGCCACCGCCATACGGACGGACAATGGGTTAACGGGTTGGCCGTATAGGATCCAGAGCACGCTGAGCACATCGGACAGGGTGTACAACGGCTACACAGTCGGGATTGCGGGTATAGGGGATTTCCTGAGGAAAGCTGCGGACGCGGGATACTCATCTGCTGAGCCACTTCTGGACGAGGTCCTGACGCACTTTATTGACACGGCAGTTAGCCGTGACGGTCTCAGCTACTGGTACCAACTATCAGGTTCGCGCAATCCCGGCTGGACGGGTTCTAGGTACGGAGTCTCCGGAATCGTACGGACTATGACCGGTGCACAGGAGTACTGGGAGTACAACCAGACGCTGATGCATTCCGCTGTCGACTGGATACTGGCACAGCGAGACGACCAAGGTGACCTGCCAATCAGCCCGAACAGCTACTTCACCTCGGGACTGGAGTACGGCGAGGCAGGTGTGGTTCGTGATCTGCTATACGCTTATGAGTCGACCTCGGACAATTACTTCCTCGACGCTGCGGAGGAAATCCTCCAGAATTTCGTTACGAGGGGTGAGGTCAGCGACGGCCAACTGAAGTACCTGTGGAGTGAGTTTGGAGAGGGGACACAGTTCGAGGATCTGTACCTCACTGGCGTGGGCACGGGAAACGCGGGTATCATGACCACCTTCCTACAGTACTACGGGATCAGCGGTAACACCGACTTCCTCGACCGTGCCACCCAGATAGGCAACTTCCTGAGGAACTCCGAGATCAGCGGTCAGTGGAGGGACAACTCCATCGGCTACGTCACGCGTTCCTCCGTGAATGACGCCCTCCTCGGATACTGGTCAGGGAGCATGGGTATCGCTTCAGCCATGGTACGGTTGGACAGGGAGGAAAACGCGGACATAGCAGCTCGGGTTGACAAGCTGGTCCGTGGTATGGATACTGTATTCGCGGGTCTGTCGGACAGCACACAGTATGCGGGCATACGGATGGGAGCAGTGGGGCAGGCGATGTTCTACCTCGACCTGTACGAAGCGTACGGGGGTGACTATAAGACCCGTGTAGATGAGGTTCTCGGGAACTTACTTGTGGATGACAACGGTCTCGGAGTGGTGGTCGCCTCGAACACCGAGGGCTACTCCGTGAACATCGAGGAGGGAATCACAGGGTTGGGGATGCTCCTCCTCAGGCTACAGGATGTCATGGAGGGCACGGACGATGTAGGGTACTCCGACCTTGTGGAAGGTGCAAGCCCGCTGACCACCTTGGTGACCGAAAGCACGGCCTCCTTCCCTCTAGCCATCCTACCCCTTCTCGTGTTGAAACGGAGGAAGAGTCAAATAAATTCCATCTCTGATCCCAGATGGAATAGATCCGACTAGGTAGATCCAATCGCTGAACTCAAGAGACAAGCACCCGACAAGGCCCTCCGTCTAACATACCCCATAGTTCTCCCTATGCATCAACTACTGTGCGAATCTCCGCTCAGTACATTTGAGAGATCGTAGATCGTGAAGGGTTTTGGGAGGAACGCCCAGACGCCCTCCTCCCTGAGCTCATTCAGAACACCGGAGTCCATGTACCCCGAGGATATGATGACCTTAGAGGTGCAGCCCATCTGTTTCAGACGCCTGAAGACCTCGTCACCTTTGATGTCAGGGAGGATATAATCAAGGATGATAAACTTAGGGGTGAGGTCAAGGTCTTTCTCCGCGTCCACTATTTCAATGACCATCCTACCATCTGATCTATGGTCATCCTCTCCAATAATCGAGCTGGCATATTCCAATCCCTCTTTACCCGAAGCAGCCATGATAGAGGTGTAGCCGAGGGACGTAAGAGCATTTTCGAGAAATTTCCTGATCTCTGGTTCGTCCTCGATGACCATCACGATCCCCTCTCCACGTTTCAACCGCATGACCTCGATCATCTTGGGGGAGTCGAGGACACCAAGGGGGAAGTATACAGAGAACTCTGTTCCCTCGGGCGATGTCGAGATATCGATAAGACCCTTGTGAGATTGCATGACCCCGTAGACGATCGAGAGACCCAGACCAGTCCCCTTCTTTGTCCCCTTCCTCTTAGAGGTGACGAATGGCTCGAAGAGCCTGTCCATGATCTT
>JALWRB010000511.1 GCA_027077875.1 Candidatus Heimdallarchaeota archaeon | reverse complement strand
GATCAAGATGTTCACCACTTCGATATAGATCAGGTAGCTGAAACCCCACCATGGAGGGAAGAGGATATTGAAGATGAACAGGATGATGACGGCGAGAAGGTGGAGGTTTAGCCCGACGTAATACCTCTCCTTTGTCTGGTGCCATGCGACGATCATCAGCACGGCTGGAACGAGGTAGACCCCGAGCGCACCCGTGAGGAAGAACACTGCAATGATTGTGGCGATGAGATGAATACGTACATAGAGGTAGTAGTAACTCCTCGAGTCGAATGTGACCATTAAGTCCATTCCATTTGAGATATTAATAATTATTGGGACTAATCCGTAGGGAAAAGCAGACAAATGAATTTTTCAGTCTCAGATGAACTTTTATTAATACCCGAGAGGATTCACCTTATAGAATGCCTCGCAGTAGCTATGATTCCATACGGGGAAACAAGATTATTGACAATCCCCTGATCAAGTTCCTCAACGGGATCAAGCTGGAGAGCTTCGTGCTCTTCGTAGCGTTCACCTTCATCTTCACGATGAAGTTCACGTTGCTGCTGCTCTGGGGGTGGTTCGGCCCCCCACTTGCGTACCCCTCCATCAGCTACTCGGTAGAGGGTCAGAACTTGAGAGGGACTGGGATTGACACCGACGGGGACGGTCTTCCCGATGTCATCGAGATGGCACCGAGAGGAGCTATAGTCGTCAACGAAGAGGGCAGACGGGTGGGGACTGGAACAGGAACAGATCCCCTGAATCCAGACACAGACGGTGACTTCTTCCCAGATGGTCTCGAGGATTCGATCGGTGCAGATCCCCTCTCGTGGATCTATCCAGGTTTCGTCTGGATTTTCTGGACAGTTCTCATCATTGTAGTCATCTACGTCCTCTTCTTCCGCAAGGTGGACAGGACGAAGCAATATATCAAGAACGAGGAGATGATCTCGGGATCCACGGTAAAGAGCGGGCAGAAATTCGCATACTCCATGCCCCAGATCCCCATCAAAAGTGTAGGGAAGAGCCGTTCGGTCAAAGACATCTATAGCTTTAGATCCTCGCTTGCCTCGGACATCTTCGAGATAGACGACAACACGGCACTGGGCTACGCAATGCACAAGAAGAGATCGAACTGGTTAAGGTTCGCTGGATCCGTCTTCCTCACTATCGTGTTCACTGCATGGGCCATTATGGACTCCACAGACAAGGTCGTGAACGACAAGTACGACTCCTATGATATTGACAAACTGATAGGTGCGGGCGTGAAAGCCGTGTTTGCATTCGTCTCACTTCTGTCCGCGATATTCTTCTACAGGAGGTACGACCGGAGTGACCGAAGATCCCGTAACCTTCTTGAGGAATGACGATAGTCTTTTGGGAGAAAATACGATCTCGTGTATCATGAGAGAAACTTCGTGAGAGAAATGTCTCGGATGGTCACAGCACAGGTGTGATTCTAAACTCAGAGACTCTTTCATCTCCGTCATATATCTCCATTACCAGCTCACCTCTGCGGTCAATGCCCACGAAGAGCCTGACGTCTTGAAGTGACCTGACGTCTTGAACAATTGGGAAGGGAATGAGCCTGTCCATGATGAACATTCCGCTGTTGTCTTCGTCGAGGTCGGTTAGCTCGTCATCCATGAGTGGAGTTCGCTTAGGAGGGTACTGTACAGGGCGGCGTAGCCATGGATCCAACACGACATTCCCTCCTCTCTTCTCGATGCGGAACTGCTTCTTCTCAGCCCTGATTATGCTACCTCGCTGCCAGAGGAAATTGAGTTCCATCCCCACCTTGTTGTTCGTCCTCAGCAGTATGTCATTCTCCAGACGGGAGGTCACCTCTTGGTCGTCGAGGAGGAGCCCCATACCGCGAGTCACGGCGAATTCACTGTCCTCGTAGACTATGTTTACCTTTTTCTCGAAGAGCTCGTAGAGATACTTGGAGAATAGGGGCCAGTTATTTCCCCCCCCGGAGAGGAGGAGTGTCTTGATCTTCTTCTTTGGCATACCTCGCTTGGACGCCATGGAGATGGCGTTGTTAATACCATCTTCAAGGAGGGTGTAGTATTCGGTCATCTTCAGGAACGAATCAACCCCTGTGCCCTCCTCTTCACCGAGGGTAAAGACGATCGGATCCCTCCTGCTGTTCTCCAGTTTGGTCTCGAAGTTCTCCACAAGATCGATCTTAACACCCTCACAGATGGACTCCATATTCTCCTTAAAGATACCCTCGCCCCAGTTCATCGTGATGATCTGCTCGATGAGCTTGTTGATGATGTTGGAACCCTCTTCCACGAATCGTTTGCAGACGATCTTGAGTGGGGCCTGAGTGTCCATCAAGAGCTGATCGATGTTCCTCTTACGGCTCTTGTTCTTCGGGATGTCAGCGACAGTGATGGTGGTGTGGGTGTCACCGATGTCGAGGATGAGTGTACCTAGTGAAGTCTTGTACCACCTGTAGCTATAGGTCAGTATGGCTGTTGTGTCCTCGAATCCGTAGACCTGTTCGAAGCCAAGATCCTCGATGATTGTACGGAGCCACGTCCTGTAGCTTATGCTGGAGAGCTCAGGATATGAGAACCCTACTCGTTCGGGTCTATATCCCAGCTCCTCGATGAATCTCCCTATGATTGTCCTGAGGTAATCGGTACCAGCGAGATCAGCGGATATCGTCTGGTTCAGTGCACGTACCGTATATGTACTAGAAGAGAGGATGTGCCTCTTTATCTCCCTGAAGGTCTGGACAGAGGAGTGGTAGCCACTTGCGATCACGTCATCCGCGACGGTGAATTCAGTGGGACTTGTGTAGTGAATGAGGCTGGGATACGTCTTCTCTACCAATTCGTGTCCACATGTTGAGGGGAGGATCGCTACCTTGGTGTCAATGTTCCCGAAGTCGATTGCGAGTGCGCAACAGCTACGTTTCTCAAGAGGAGGGAATTCTGAAGGTTGCTTCAGATCGGTCAGTGTAAAGCTTCTGCCGAGGTGGAGATCAATGAGGAGCTCAATTCCCTCGAAGACCGAGATAAGTTCCTGTGGGCAGTGCTGTTTAAGTTCGAGAATATTGTCCAGCGCGACCTCCATCGTGTTGTTGATCGAGAGGACAAACATTGAGAGGATATCGAGGTCTACTGCATACGTAGCTCTGTAGCTCCTGATAGAGAAGTATGTTCCATCCTCGTCAATATAGAAGCTGTCGATGCTCTCGCAGGGTATTATGAACTCCACAATGAGCACGCCGTTATGGTTATACATTGGTACGTGGAGGCTCTCGGTGAAGAGTGAGTAGCGAATGTTCTCCTCGTAGATGTGGATCCCGAGATCGGGGTTTGAGAGTAGATTCCTACCTCGCCCGATAAACTCCGCGTTCTCTAACCTGTCTGGTCGAGTGTACAGCTCGGGATTGATGTAGAAGTGGAATGACCTACCCCTCAGTTCCTCTGCCTTGAGCTTTCTGTATGTCCGTGTCTTTGAGTCCCTGATGGAGACGGACTGGTAGAGAATCTCAGAGACATCCTGCCACCCATTCACGCCGACAAGCTCGTTCATAGTTTCAAGGAGCTCACGGCTCCTGAGATCCCGGGGGAGGTACTTGTTCTCCTCGAACAATTTCAGGAGCTCGCACACGTAGGGAAAGGGGAAGGTAAAGACCGATTCCCACAATGTATCCCAGTCCCTCCTACCTACCAGATCAATGAGGCTGAGCTTCGTCACGTCCTCCATCAATTTCCGCGATGATTTGAACTTCGTCTGCTTGAGCTTGACCACTCGTTCTACGAGCAATGATCCCAGTAGTGGATCAAGACCCTGCAGGTAGAGATCTATGTTCGCCAAGTCGGGGTCGATCTCGTCTACCTTGGTGTATTCCCCCAACATGATGTACGTGGCGACGAGCACGGGTGTCCTGATTGTGTCACGGTGTTTCTTCACGATGTCCTCGACAATCGGACGGATCGAGGGTAGTGGGTGAGTTATCCAGAGATCGAGAACCTGTTCCCTCTTGAATCGGGGAAGAAATCTACGGAGGTGGTTGAGAGCGAGATCGCGTACTGCCTTGGACTCGTGAGTGTCTATGATGTCGAAGATGGAGACCATCAGTCCCTCGTTCTTCGAACGTATCCACTCCTTGAAGAGTTCGGATAGTTCTTCTAATTCTTCTTTGCTTGGATTCACCAGATATTTGCTGACAAGTAGGTTGTAGGCTTGATTTATGTTCTCGATGTAAACCGCACTCCGTATAGCTTAGAGAAAATAAATGTTCTCAGTACCACATGGAACTATCCTGCCTATAAGCACATCGGTAAGACATCGCAGATCCTAGTGTCCGCTATAGCGCTTTCTCTTCTCGATAGTTTCCAATCTCTTGAGGATCTCCTTGCGGTTGAGCTTCGATGTCTGGGTGTATCCGTCTAAAAGGGCGGACCACGCAGTGTCCACGATGTGGGAATGTGTGCTGAGCAACGTGCGGTACAAGACCAGAAGATCAACGCCTTTGTCCTCAAGAGATGAGGAGAATTTTGCCAACCCGAAGTCTATGAGAAAGACCTCACCCTTCTTGATGATGACGTTTGATGTCGTCAGATCCCCATGGACGATATCAAGGTTGTGGAGATTCCCCACCTGCTTCCCCAGCTCTAGGAAAAGCTCCTTGACAGTTGGGGAGTCCACATGCTCCTTGAGGGGTTTCCCGTCGATGTAGTCCATCACGATTGAGAAGGAAGCATAATCCACGAGTCTGACCGTAGGGACGTTTATATCGTTCAATAGTGCGGTCGCTAGGACATTCGATTCTGTCTGTGTCCTCTTCTGATTGAGTGACTGATCGAGTTGGGGATTCCGGTAGGACTTCTTCTTTCTACGCTTGAGCACGCAGGGAATGTCCATGTACTGGATCTTGAAAAGCTCTGCCTCGGCTGCTCTTGACATGAACTCAAGATTCTCGAATTCCACGATATCATAGCAGAAGAGATGGTATATAACCTGTGTTATCTGGTGATTCGATGGATTCGATTGGACTCCTCAATGACTGATTCTTCTTCCTTACCAGGGATACCCAGCATTTTGGGTACGGCATAGATGACGAGTATAACAAGCGACAGGATCTGGAAGATGTCCAAGATCACCGACTCCATAAAGAGGTAGCTTACGGAGTAGCCCACAAGTACGATGGTGGTGGTGGTGCTAACAAGATTGGCGTTCCATTCGACTCGGTCCTTGAGGTACCTGTAGTTGTTGTACGCAAGATCTGCGGAGATCACATGACTGCTGTCAGCGAGGAACTTACGATGGGCCCAGTTGACCCTCTTCATGAATAGTTTGAGGTTGTCCGTGTACATCAGTGCGGCAGTGTAGACAATCAGCATGAGGCTGATGTTCACCCCGGAGAGGAAGGTAGTGAACAGCCCACCTATCGTCCAGTACTTGTAAAGTTCGTTCACCCGTCCGTCTACCTGTTCCATTATCGATTCCGAGAGGATGTAGCTCAGGAACATGAAGACCAGACCCCCGAAGAACAGGAGGAGGTTCAGTTTGAAGATAAGGTCAAGAACACCCTTGAATACCAACCCAGCTCCTGCTGCAAGTCCCATAACCAAGGAACCGACGAAAATCTCTATCTTCATTTTATCGAGGAGCTTTCGGTACTGCGTGATTAGCTCAGCTTCTTCGTCGATGTAGTGACTCATGCTCAGAACCTCCCCTGGATCTTAACGGACTTGTTCAGTCCGAGGATTGGATTCCAGTACCTCACCTTGACCCCCCTTCGGACAATTTTATCCGTGGTAATCATGCGGTTGAAGTAGAAGAGACTGGAGATGACAGACTGCCCAGTCTTACTTTCACCGTGCACATTGTACAGACGGGTAAAGTCTGGGGTGAAAATCGTTGTGTTTCCGACCAGTGGGAAAGTGTCAACAAGGACATCCACTAGGTTCTTGTCGGACATTGAACTGAAAATTATCACCTCGTGGTCCGACTGTAATCTGCTCACGATATTGTCCAGTCTCTTCCTGAACAACTGCCTGTTATCGATCTTCCCCACCTGTACATTTGTCAGCAAGTGCGAGATCCCTACCATCTTCTTCCGGCTACTTGTCGGTGGGAAGTACGTGACGTATTTCCCCAGCGTGATAATCCCAACCTTACACGATGAGGTCAGCAGGTACTCCGTCAGTCCAAGAGCAACTTCGATGCTCCTTTCGAGAACTTCGGAGGACTCATCGGCAATATCGAGAACGATCAGCACCTTTGTAGATCTCTGGAGGGCGAACTCATTAACCTGTAGCTTCCCTAACTTGGCCGTGGCCTTCCAGTTGACCCATTTCATGGGATCATTCGAGTAGTAGTCCCTAATCCCGCTGAAGCTCCAACCCTCCCCATTCAGCTTGGAGGGAAAGGGACCGCCAATTGCCCTCAGGTGCTTGACGAGCGTGGGGTATGCACTGACATCCGCAGGAAGGGGAATTATTGTGAAGTGGTTGACAAGATTTACTTGGTCAACATATGTGTAGACCTCGTTCTTTGAGTGGTACATCATGTTGATGGGCCCTATCTCATACTTTCCCCTGATGTTGAACGTGAAGGAGTACGAAATAGTTGCGGACTCTGCGGGGGGAACGAAGATGACATTCTTGTTCGAGCCCATAATCAGGATGGAGTTCTTCGGCAGAAGGTCAACTACCTCGCCTCTGAACGTCCCCTCACCTTTGTTCTCGATCACCAGTTCGACCTTGATCTCTGCGGTCTGGAAGAAATTGTCCCCGCTTACATGGCGTGTGAATTCAAGCTGTGGATCTTTCTCGCCCTGAGTGGATCTGACGTAGAGGTCGGTCATGATCATAATGGAGGGTATCATCCAGATGAACACCGATGTCACGGTGTACTGCACAAAATAGAAGTAGACCATGATGAAGAAGGTGATGGGCACCAGCCAAATATTCCTCAATGCATTCCTGGAGATGCGCTTTGTGACCACGGTACATCACTCGATTCTTGGAGCAGTGACCTTTCTCAGTATCTCACCGAGAAGGGTCTCGACGGTGACGCCCGAGAGCAGGTCTCCGGACCTCAGAATAATCCTGTGCTTGATCGTGGAGATGAAGACATCTTGGACATCCTGTGGATTTACAAAGTCCCGACCGTGGATGAAGGCCCATGCCTTGGACGCCTGAACCAACCCTAGGGAACCACGGGGGCTTGCACCCACAGCAATCTGGTTGTGCTCCCTCGTCTCCTTCACCAAGTTGACGATATAGGTCAGGATGACGTCGTCAACAACGACTTTCTCGACCAGCTCCTGAAGATGGAGAACATCATTTAAAGATGCCACCTTGTCGAGGTTGAACTCCTCCCTCTGCCGCTGTATCCTATTCCTCAGAATCTGTATCTCCGATTCGTGCGAGGGGTAGCCTACTTCGAGTTTCAGGAGGAAACGGTCGAGCTGGGCCTCGGGTAAGGCAAAAGTCCCCTCGTATTCAAGGGGGTTCTGTGTAGCGAGAACGAGGAAGGGTTCTGTGAGGGTCCGTGTGACACCGTCAACTGTAACGGTTTTCTCCTGCATCGCTTCAAGGAGTGCCGACTGAGTCTTGGGGGTTGCTCGATTGATCTCGTCAGCAAGGAGTAAGTTGGTGAACAATGGCCCTGGTTTGAAGACGAATTCTTGCTCCTTTATATTGAAGATAGAAATACCTGTGATGTCTGCAGGAAGCAGATCCGGAGTAAACTGGATACGCTTGAAATCCAGCCCCATTGCTTGGGAGAAGGCCCTCACCATCATCGTCTTCCCCAAGCCAGGAACGTCCTCAAAGAGGATATTCCCCTTAGCGAGGATCCCCGTCATGATCAGTTTCAGAACTTCGTCCTTGCCGACGATGACCTTTTTGACTTGGGTAATAATATCGTTAATTATCTCGTATGGATTTCTGTCGTTACTCATTGTGTTCACTCCTTGATAGAATGCTCATTGATATTCGTCTGATCATCTCGTTGAGCGCATCCTGAAGCTCAGGAGATATGTATGGGATTCTGAAGATAAAGAACCTCGTTCGGATGTACGGATATTGCCTCATCCATTTCGTGGGATGTTTGAGGAAGTAGATGATGTCCTCGTCAAAGAACAGCGATCTCAGCAAACGCTCATCCTTGAGCATGTCAATAGCATCTTTGACCTTGATACCAAGCGCAAAGGCGATATTGAAGAGTACCTCCTTGTGGACAAACTCCACAAATTTCACGGGGTGACCACCAGGGTTATGCTTGGAGAGCTCAACTATGTATTTGTGAGTCATGAATCCCTGCCTGTAACGTAACGAGACGTTGGTCTCTACAGGCTCCCATTCGGGTACAGTTTTCCAGTAGGCAATCGTCCTGAAGATGTAGTAGAAAAGGAGGATGTTGATCACCCAAATGAGCCCGAGGTATCTGTACGGTGATATGAGGATGTCGTAGGGATCCATCATTTCGCCTCCATCTCTTTCCTCAACCGCTCAAGCAATCCATCTATCTGGGCCATGAGGTCCTGCGCATTCTCTACATCCTCGATCGTAACTTCTCTTCTTCCAAATCGTGCTTCTTCGTAGAGTTTGGTCAGGCTTTCCCAAGAACTAGCCAAGCTCGCAATTGTCTTCTTACTTATCTCATTGGAGAAGTGTGTTGGTGAGTACCAATTTGGCGCTCGCCCGAACTGCTTTTCCAGCTTGAAGCTGGTCGTGGTGTAAATCTTGATAATTGAACTCTGATGTTCGGAGTACTCTGCTTTATACGTCTGCTCATCTACAAATCTGATATTTATTCTATTGCCAAGGCTTCGTGAGTACACAAAGATAAGGATGAAAACCATCAGCACAAGTGTAATCGAGATGATGAACAGCTGAAACTGTGTTAGAAACACCCCTACAATTTCAGGTTCTTGGGAGAGCTGATTACTCGTGATCGTGACGGAATAGGTCGAGCCTATAGAGGCCTCACTGCTGACTTGGGTGGATGTTCGAGTGATTAAATCTTCGTCACCCTGATCACCACCTGTCGAATCCTTTACTTTGAAATTGGGCTTTAGTGCCAGATTAAAAAATGAGAATAGAATTATCGTGAGCACGAGTGAAATCACGATCATCTCATGTTTCTTGAGCTTAAACCCAGCTAGAGACAACCCTAGAAGTATTAACAGGTAGAACATTATGGCGATGGGTACAAGGGTCTGATAGATATTTGAGCCATCTGAGAAGCCTATGACCCCGTTCTGGACAAATCCCCCGAACACGAATAATCCACTTATGAGAACAGCTATAGATGAAGCCTTAAACTGTGACTTCTCCGTATCATTTGGATTACTCATGTTCAATGGTCATGAGGTTTGGACAATATTTAACTTTGCGCAACAACCATCATCAGTGATACTTGAGAATTCTGCATGGAGGGATGGATAACTCTGGATTCTGCATTGCAAACTTGGTATCTTGCTATCGACGACACAGACGGTCCATCAGGTGGATGCACAACCTATACAGCTTCACGGATAATAGACCATCTTCGCAATACAGGATGTCGTATCGTCGGATACCCGCGTCTCATCAGGCTCAACCCGAATGTCCCATTCAAGACAAGGGGAAACGGTGCCCTTGCAATTATATTTCGGAGCAGATCGAGTAGAAAGAACTTAGAGGATACCATCAAGCAAATAATCAATGAGGATACCCAGGATAGAATCGAACCAGAGCAAGCACAACCATGTGCACTGTTGATGAATAAAGTCCCAGATAGTTCAATCTACACAGTGGCCCTAAACAGATTGCTAGACTACAAAGATTATATTGGTGTGTACAACAAGTACTCAATTCTCGGTAGTCCATCAAGAGGACTGATTGGTACCTTGGCAGCAATTTGTGCAGACCTCAGCTTCGATAAGACGTACGAGCTCATTGCGTACCGGAAGCGAGATAATCTGGGAAAAGAGAGGGTTGTCTCCAATGTAAGGGAGATTGCAGAGAAGTACCCGAGGGCAACATTCTCCACTTATGACTTCGAGCAGGAAAGGGAGCTGATAGCACCGAGTGGCCCTGATCCAGTCTATTTCGGGATTAGGGGAGATAATCCTCATGCACTTATTGAGATCTTCACGAAGTTGGAACTGGGTGAGGAGGTGGAAAGCTACACTATCTTCGAGACGAATCAGGCAACCGATGCCCACGTTCTCCGACCCCAGACAGAAATGGAGAGTTACCGGGTGATCTCTTCTCTCTGCACGGTATCGGGTCAACCCAAGATACGTCAAGGTGGTCATGTCAAGGTATCGGTAAGACTTGATGACAGGGACATCACCCTCATGTGCTTCGAACCGACCAAGCAACTGGCAAGGGCTGTAACGCATCTTAGACAGGGGGACATCATCTACATTCACGGTGCATGTAAGGACCAGGACACCGTAAGTCTGGAACAGATGATGGCGGTTGAGCTGAGCCCTCGGGAAGAACGGAGACCTCCCCTCTGCACCTGTGGCAAAAGGATGATTAGTGCGGGTTTTCTCAAAGGCTATAAGTGCAAATCCTGTTCTTCGAAGACATGGGAACCACAAATCACGGAGGTAGAGCCAAAATTGGTAGAAGGAGTCACCTACTATGCATCAGCGAGTGCACAAAGGCACTTGACACGCCCACCCAGTAGGCAGCTCAAGCGGAACCGACAGAGCTATACACCAGTTGATTTCAGGAAAGTGTTTAGTGAGAGCTAAGGGTCTGAACCGTCATGTCATCCACCTTGAAGTACTGTACCTCACCATTGGATTTCAGTGTCCGGAGAACCACGAAGGGAGTGTTCGTGTGGATATGGATTTTGAATAGAACCCTTCCGTTCTGCCCACTCTTGAGAAGTAAAAATGAGTCTCCATAGTTCCCGAGTAGTGATCGGACCTGTTCTTCAGGAAGCTTTGAGGAGAACCTACTCTCAGTGCAGAACCGATGCTCGATGGATTCTGAGGACTCAATACCATCAATAGAACCTTCAGACTTGTCTATGGAGCTATCGTGGATCCATATGTCGGAGGAAGACAGCTGCTTTGACATAACATTGATCCAACCTTGATAGATGTAGAGAAAGCCGATAGCGCCTGAGTCCATCACTCCCGCTTTCTTCAGAACAGCAAGTTGATCAGGGGATCGCCTAATTGATTCCTGAGCTGCATTAAAGGTCGCATCGAGATAGTCGTGCCAGTTATCCACAAATGTAATCCCACTCTCAGCGGTGTCTCTCATTACAGAGATCATGGTCCCCTCACGGGGGTTCAGAACAGCGCCATACGCTCGCTCTGCACCCTTGACCATCCCCTTAGCGAATAACTCCAACCCTATTTCTTCTCCCTTCCCAAGTTCTTCACAAAGACCGATGAGGAACTGGGAGAGAATTATGCCCGAATTGCCCTTTGCACCCTCGAACGCTCCGTCCATGAGTGATTTTGTCAGCGAGGAGAGAGATGTATCAGTCGTATCTTCAAGGTACGAGACAACTTTCTCCATTGTCATCAGCATGTTGATGCCGGTGTCACCGTCAGCAACTGGGAAAACATTGATCTTGTTGAGGTATTCCACGTGCTCACTTAGCTGCTTCTTGGATTCGACAAACATGTCCACGAGTACTAAGGGGGGTAGTGTACGGGTAGAGGTTGTCACATAGTGTTTTCCTGTGTGGGGAAATTAAAAGGTTAGTTTCTGGAAATTCTGAACTTCAATGGATCAGCTTAATAATCACTGACATGTGATGAAAATTGTGAAAAAATCATCAAGGAATGTATTCGGCCATCTATTGGGAATCGCAGATTACGCTTATGATAATCCCACAAGAGTCGCCTTTATGATATTTTTCATATACGGGATAGGTCTGAGGATACTAAATTTCACGTACTACACGAACATCTATCATCCAGACGAGATCTTCCAGTCATTAGAGCCCGCTCATCAACTGGTATTTGGGTATGCCTACCTTCCACCTGAATTCCGTTCATCGGTTCCAGGGAGTGACTATTACGGACGGGCGCGGTCGTGGCTATTCCCCCTGATTTTTGCCATACCCATGTACCTCATGAGCAGGATGGGTTTTGACTATCATACGCAGATCCTCCCCTCGTTATACTTCATAGGGGTCATCTCCTCCGTCCTCATGATCTTGAGTGCACGGTACTTTCTAACAGTGTACTCGGGGAACAAAAAGGTCGGAGATGTGGGGGCAGTATTCCTTTCGGTGACCCCACATATTGCATATGCCACCTCAAGGTTGACTACGAACACCCTACTCCTACCTCTTCTCTTTTTTGCTCTAGCAAAAGCGGTACAGATTCATCGGAGTAATCGGGGAAAAAGTAGTTCTCGAAGAATTAAACTCTGGGAGAGAATAACTCTGGTATTCGGATTAGGTGTAGTGACGTACATCAGGATGGATTTACTGATAATAATTACCGGGGTCTCAATTGCAGAACTGATTTCACTGGACAAGGGGCAGTTCAGAATTAACAGGCCAAAATCCTACAATAATTTCCTTATTCAGGGAGCAATCGGTTGGATATTTGGAATGCTGGTGGACTACAGACTCTACAATAGTAGTTCGCTGACTGACCTCTGGCAGGTCCCGTACAACTGGTTCGGCTTCAACTTCATCGAGCAGGGGTCTAGAAATTTCGGGGTATCGGTTTTTGGATATTATTACCTCACGACAATTAGTATGGACGGGTCTTGGATCTGGATCTTCCTTTCCTCAATCATCCTTATGGCCGTTTTCATCGTCGAGTGGTACTACAGAGAGAGCATTGACCCCATGATCATCTCCAGACGTGAGAAGATGGTAGATAGTGCAATGGAATTTCTCAGATTGTCATCAGTACTCTTCTTTACTTGGATTATCTACGAGTGGCCTTTTGAGAATGGGATCAACTTCTATGCAACCTCTCACAAGGAGACAAGGTTTATCATCAACGTCCTCATCCTTTACCGTCTGTTCATGGCATTCTCGTTCTATTTGGGGATTGAAGCCCTAGACCTGTTCTTCACATTCCGTGAATACAGGAAGTCAACAGTGTCGATCTCGAAGATTGGCATTACTCCCCTGTACGTGAAGATCATGGCAGTGTCACTTATGATCTTCATCAGCATTCCGATGATAACCGCCAATGAGCGGATACTAGAACCCTATGAACAATATGGAGACACTAACAATGCTCTTCGTTGGATAGGACAGCAGGATGATGTTCGAGGGGTCATCGTACTCGTCAACTGGTTCTATTCAGGAGGATATACCTACCTCCATCAGAATGTCTCCATGGTATTCATCGGAAACGTGGAGGAGACTCTTTACTTGCAAAATGCATTTAAATCTTCAGCCTATAACTACGCGCTGGTACCCAAGTTCACATACGGTAAAAATAGCGGTCTCTTTAATCTTATGAGAGAGAATGGTTGGGTTATTGCAAATGTAGTTGATGGAAGCTCAGAAGTCTGGGTCAGATATTAAGTCCGTCTTCTCAAGACAACAAGTGCCACAATCATCGGCAAAACTATCACCGGGAGGAATGAGTCGTTGGTGGAGCCTGATCCCGAAGCCTCGGAGATTTCGACACGTACAGACGAAGAGAAAGAATTTCCTCCAAGATCCGTTACGGTAAACTTGAGCTTGTAATTCCCAGCACTTAGGTCCTTAAGGTCGTATTCAAACGTACTGGAAGGCAGGGGATTGTTTTCAGAAGCGAGGAGAGTACCGTTGTCGTCCTTCAGGGTCAGCGATTCTGGGAACAACTCGGTGTACTTCCATGTTATTATGGTACTAACACCTTCCACAGTGCTCACAGGAGCAACACTTGTGATGATAGGTTTCGTGAGATCATCTACCTCCAGCCTACTGGTTAACATCGATTCTTGGTAGCTGCTATCGCTTGCAGACATGACCAGGTCCAACTTGTCGCCTATCTGAGTATTGTCGATCCTGTATACAAGTGTGACAGTCCGTCCATCAGTTTCCGTAGAGATCAAAGTGATATCCGCGAATGGAGTAGCCTCGAGGGAGTAGGAGGAAAGGTCGAAGTCCCAGATAGAAACCTTGACCTCGGGTGCTCCCTCTGTAAGGTCGTATTCGCTGTCGGGGAAGACGACATCCAGTACTGGAGAGGTTGTGTCTATAAAGCTCACAAATATAGTCTGGGTAATGTTCTTCCCCTTCGTATCAAATACCTGAGCAGTGACATTGTAAACAGGGAAGGAGATCGACGGATCGGTGTCGAAGACAATGGGGAGGGATGAGCCATCCCATGAGCTGGTAGAGTCCAGAAGTGTACCGTTAAGATATACTGCATAACTGTCTGGGCTCAAAGCTCCAGCACCCCAGGTAAAGGAGACTGTATCTGAACCTTCGAGAACCATATCCTGCTTCATCTCGAGATAAATCGAGTGGTTGAGGAAGATATCCCGCTCCAGAATAGTTGTGTACCCAACTGTGTCTATGACCTCCAATGCTATTGTGATATCACCGAAGGGAAGACCCTGCGTATCAAAGACAAACGAACCGGTGAGATTAGAGGAGCTCATTGCTACCTCCCCATCAACGAGGAAGTTTACTGCATCTACACCGTAGTTATCAGAGACCTCGTAGTCGATTATAATTGTCTCGTTGAAGACGACAGAGAGCAGATTGGTCGAATTAATCACTGGTGGTTGGGAATCCACATCGACCCACACGGTCTGAGCTGCCAATGTTCCGCTGAGGTCATTGACCTCTGCAATGGTGAGATTGTAGTATCCATCACCAACACCGGTATCTACTACTGCTCCGGTCTGGTATTCACCAATGTAGGTTCCATTCATGTACAATCTACCATAGGATGTTGTACTGTCGAAGTCTAGAAGGACCTCGTCAGCTTTCAGGAAATCTCCGGTCGATGGGCTGTTAATAGTCATACTAGGTGTGAAGTCGCTCTGAACTTCAACAGTGACATTCTTCAGTGCGGTACCACTGACAGCTTTGACCACGAGCACGAGGTCGTCGTCGATTGTAAGATCCATGGTAAGAGACTCATCAGAGTTGGTTCCCACATTGGTCGAGCTCGCAAAGACCAGAGGATCACCGATCGTGGAAGGCGTGGACTTGAACACCACGAGATCAGCGTCAATTCCAGCCGGTACATCCATCGTGATGGTATAGCTTCTCCCGTTTCCCCCGTGGAGTCTGAAGGCGTAACTGCTGGGTACAAAAGGATCGTCCAGGTCAAGGGTTAGGTTGAATGGGCTGTTGATAGGTGCGTAGTTGTCAAAAAAGGAGACCGCGGCATAGGCATTGACCATTCCCCAACCCTCATAGGAGTCCTTACCAGTTCTCTCGATGGTAGGGCTGGGATCTGCACCACCACTGAAGCTCTCGCCACCTCCATTTCCGATGTTGGCAACCTCAAAACCAGTGCTTAGAATTGCGGTCTTGACCGTCCCTACTCCTGTTTGGTCAGGTGTCCATAACCCTAATTGCTTCATCTTTTGCACGAGAATAACTGCTAGACCAGAGATGTGGGGAGCAGACATGCTCGTCCCGAAATACCCAACGAGGTCATTGTCCTGTGCCTGCAGGTTTCGGTCGTTGGTGTCTGCTGCGTAGATCACACCATAGCCATCAGTGTACCCGGTCTGATCACCAAGAGAGCTGACGAGAGGAGAGCCACCCGGTGCAACTATGTCCGGCTTAATTGTCGGGTTGTCACTGCTACCCTTGGAGGAGTAATACGCAATTTCATTGAACTTGTTGACAGCGCCTACGGTGATTGCCAACTGCGCTGACCCAGGGGATCCCACTCGTGCGGTAGTGGGCCCATCATTACCCGCCGAAACAACCGGGACAATCCCCTGCTGGGCGAGGTTGTTTACAGCGTTATCGAGGGATGCCACAATCTGGTCAGTCCCAAAGCTCATGTTGACCACTGTGATGTTCAGTTCGTCCTTCTTGGTCAGAATCCAGTCGAATCCATCAAGGAAGGAATTCGTGTCTCCCGTTCCCTCGTCATCGAGGACCTTGACACCCACGATGTTAGCTTCAGGTGCGATGCCGTTGTACGGGCTGTAGTCATCAGTAGATGATGGGAGTCCCGAGTCGTTGGGTCCGTTGATCCACATGTCATAGTTGGCACCTGGGTTTCCTCCACCAACCCATACTAAGTACTTTCCAGATCCGAGAGTAATGGTGACAGAGTCCAAACCACTTGTGTCGGTTGATTTAGACGCGACCAAAGTACCCGGATCTTGAATGGTAGTGATGTAGAATGTGACCTTGGTTTGAGAAGATACATCCTCTCCTTTTGCACCCCAGTCAACGCCAAGTTCGATACTAGTAGTTGAGGAGAGCCTTGGAGTCTCGCCGGCTAGTCCGATGAAGCCTGAGTCGGGGAATGTCCCAAAGAAGCTTACTTTCCTAGACTGAAGGGAAGAGCCGTCTCCAGCAATGATACTCGCGACATGAGTCCCATGCCCAAATTTGTCAGTCGGTGTGGCATAATTGTCCCCCGAGACAGATACTGACTTCCCGACGAAGTCGTTCCACGCAATTATCTTATCCTTAAGGAACGGGTGTGAGTCATCTACACCTGTGTCCATCACAGCGACAGTCTCTCCCTTCCCCGTTAATCCGAGATCCCAGAGTTTGCCACGGGCGTTCATCTGTGAGCTCGAGTACATCATATGTGGTTTAAGCTCCTGAACTTCCTCGACTAATTTCACCCATGGAGAGTCAAGAAGACGATCAATCTTGGCGAAGTTTCCCCGTACCGAGATCGTGTTGAAGTTTCGCCATTCCTTGACTAGCGGGAATCCCAGTTGAGCAAAGCTGTCTAGGATCTTGGAGGGGTATCCAGGATTCAGCATAACAATCACTTCATCCACAACCTCAGCTCTGTTTATTAGGAGTGTCGAGAAATCGGATATCTTATCAAGATTGAAATCAGTCTTGATACTATTTTCCGATCCGATTGGTGTCACTTTCTCTGAAGAGACAGAGGTGATTAGGAGCAGTAAAATAATATGTGTGAAGAGAAGCCTTCGGTCAATCACATACTACTTAGGAATATCTTTTGTTATAATGGTTATTAATAGACGAAGGTGAATACTCTAAAATCTAGATTTTCGCTTGAGGAATACCAGTACACCGATTCCGAAAAGTGCACCAAATAAGGAGAACGGTGCATTTTGAGTACTCGTGTTCTGGTTGTCTACAAGTTCGGGGACGACCACTGTGAGTGCAAAGGTGTTGTTGTTCCCTGCCTTGTCCCAAACAGTAAGCACCACTTGATACTCACCACCCCTTGTGTACTCATACACAGAAGAGTTTTTGCCTGTAACGTCCTCAACAAGCCCATTACCCCAGTCGAGGTAAACCTTGTCAACACCAGAGTCATTCAGTGCATTATCACCGTAAGTAAAGACCAGCTCAACTAGACCAGAATTACTCTCAGAAGCATTTCCCTTAAGAGATATGGATCCAGTTGGAATAGTGAAATCAGCGTGAACAGAGATCTCAATAACTCTTGATCGGTTGAAAGTCGAGGTGGCGTTCAAAGTGATGATATAGACACCCTCAACACTCAGACTGACGGTCTCATTGGCTTTTGTTTCGAGTCCATCCTTGTTTTTGACGTTGTATGTGTCCTCCAAGCTGGAACCATTAAGCACAGAAGTTAGCTCCACGGTGTCCAAGTCTCCTTTCGTCACCTTCGCAGAGAATTCAATGACGATGGATTTCTTATTAGAGTACCTGAAGTCTTCCCCAAATATCTCGACATCGGGGCGTGAGTCATAGACATCAAAGACAGCAGAAGGTCGGTACTCGGTATAGTTGAAGTACTTCACATAGACCTGAAGCTCAATCTGCTTGCTGTAGTTCAGGGTCATGTTCAGGTCGAAGGCATAGATCGTCACTGTATCATTGGAGATCGACGAGTTGTATATCGTAGGTGTGGTGATATTGAATAACTCGACATCGGTCCAATTGGCCTCAGTGATGTCATCGGTATCGTTGGCAATTCTGTACCGCATGAAGAACTTGTCATCTTTCGTCTTGTTGATCGCGGTGACATTAGTGTAGATATTGTCTATATCTGAGAACTTATTCGCATCAAACGACTCGTAGTCCGCGGAGAAGGAGAATTCTGTTGAGATCCGGTGGACCTTACTTGCTTGAGGTGAAGTCCTCTCGAATCCCTTGGAGTTGAAGGCGGTGAAGAATACTACTCGCTTGGTAACGGTCATGTTGTATTCGAATGTGTGAACCTTCGATACATTGTCGTAATCCACCCATGTCATGTTGATGAAGGTAGACCTCGATCGGTTTAGCACATTCGTCTGGTTGTCGGAGATAGAGAGGGTGGCAATCCTGTCTGAGCTCTCGTTGTTTGGATTGCTGACAGTGTACCTGATGGAGATACTGGTACCAAGAGGAGCGATGTAATCCTCTGCCGGATCTTGCTTCTCTGCGCCTATCACATCCTCAAAGGTGGGATAGCTCTCCTCACCCTCTATCCAGATGTGGTGGTATGCCCTTCCCTCAAGATCCTCATCAATGCTGTTAAATTCTTCTGGGGTACCATTGGTGTAATTATCCTTCCATGAATACGCGTAGAATTTCATGAACTCGGTGACATTAACCTCAATAGAGAAGAATTTGGTAGGACCTTGTGCATTGTCCTCGACGAGGGAGAAGTTCGCTGCCACCGCGTCCTCCACATTTTCTGTGAGATTGTTACCCACACCGAGCAGTATCACTCCATCGACTTCAAGTCGGTCTGCTGTGTACTGGATTTTCACAGTGGTGTTGACCTTGACAATATTGGTGTCAAGTGTCTCTCCGTCTACGGTCAGACGATCGAACTTTGCAGAAGGTACGCCGTCCTCTTCTGCACTTACCACACTGATCGTGGGGAGCATCCCCACTGTCATGATGGTGAGTAGTAGTAATAAGGTGAATTTAGACTTCATAAATCAATCTTCTCTATCGATTTTTCTATATGCAAGTCGAGAAGAGGTATTAAAAAGCACTATCATACGTGTTCATGACTTCGAATTGTATTGCATCTCTTTATTGATTATCATCGCAACATCATCTACCAAGTCCAGCTCAGAACAATCGGAGGATCCACGGTATCAAATGAGGAAGAATCTACTTTTTACCGTGATCTCCATCTCCAAGCTCAGGATTTTTGGGACTTCCCTATTAGCACTAAGTTCTGTATGGTCAAGTCTACCCTACATGATGGACAACTTGATTTCAGATCCAGCCATTGTTCGAAATGGGACCTATGCCCGACAACAGCACAGTTGGGACAGGTAGCGATCTGGTCTTCTCGTGTTAGCCCCACCCTGCAGACGACACACTTATCAGGTCGAACCAAACAGTTCTGACAGGGCTCATTGAGTGAGACAAGTTCAGCACCACAGTTCCTGCAGACGAGTTCCTTTACCTTCAATTCATTAGTAGATATGACCTTAACAAGGAAGAATGGAGCAGAGACATCTAGGTACCCATCTGCGACTAGGACATACATTGCTCGTATCAGCTCCTTCGCAGGGATGTCATGCTCAATACCGAGAAGTCTGACATAGGTATACTTCCTCTGATTTTTGAGGATGTGATAGGCTTTCTGGAGATGCTCTGGAAGTTCATTGATACCAAGTAGGGGTGGTTGGATATTGACCGATCTGATCCTGAAAGTAGAGCCCTTCTGTCTTGCGATGATCAGTCCAGACCCGATGAGGAAGAACAGGATGTTCATCCCCTCTCTTGGTGTAATACCGAGTAATTTTGCCACTGTGGAGACCCTTACCCTCGACCGGGACCGACATAGACCAAGTACTACCTTGCGGTTTGTCGAGAGAGAATGACAGTCGAGGAGAGGTGGAATCTTGGGGTGGCGGTCAAGCCGTATCTCTTTGTCCTTGTACAGAGTGACAAAGGAGCCAACCTTGCCCATGATCGAGTAAGCTCTTTGAATTGCAACCTCCCTTTCAAGGTTAAGCATGGCTCTAATCTCGAGCCATGAGAGAGAGCCACGGCTTATGAGGGCACCAAGGAGAACTCTGTCAGAAGAGGTGAGTGTTGACAATTTTTGAGATTTCTCGGATCCAAGGTTAAGCTGAAGGTAGAAGACACTCCCATTTGTATGACCGATAAGGTGATTTTGTAGGTAGAGCTCAATAATCCGCCGATATATCTCCTCAGGTCTCTCATTCAACCTCTCACTGATTTGTGACAACCTGATCCTCCGACTTATCCCTATGATGCCGGTCAGAGCATGGTAGTCAAATATAGAGGTTGAATCAAGCTCTTCCAAGCTCATCAAGTTGCTGAATGTGAACTTCTCTCTGGGAATGATCTGATCTGTCCCCACGAGGAAAAACATGTAGCGTCGTTCATGTGTAAGGATAGAGAGGATCTCTATGATCTCCACCCTTGTAAGTCCAAACAACCGTTCAATTAATGAGATTTTCGGTCTCTGTTCAAGAGATGAGTATCCAAGAACCATCCTCTCCGATTCGGAGAAAAGATACGAATGACGAGAGTACACGGGAGGTAAACTATCTCTGTAATATATCGAGATCTCGGGTTCTCCTATTAAGGATGAATTGATCTTGAATCGGACATCGATTATACCATTGAGGAGAAGTTTTAAGACGGTCGGAACTAATGGTCTGAGCGGGATGTTAAGGTCGAGTGACATCTGATCAAAGGTACACGTCACTCTAAGATTCAGATATCCTATGATAATCCTCTTCCTTCTTGTCAGGTTCTCCGCATCGTAGAAATTGAACTGGTCAGATAACTCAGCAGTGATACCTTGATCTGAGTAGGTGATGTCACGGATGTACCCTCTGATTATATAGTCAACTAATGTAAATATTGTCTCTCTGAGAGCCATTCCCGTGATCTCGGATATCTCGCCGAAAGTTGTCACCTCCCTACCCTTGAGATATCCGAGGAGAAGTATCTCCTCGTAGTCGAAGCTCTTCTGTGTGAACTCGAAATCGAGGGTATGATATAATAACGTGATGCTGTTCAAGCTTTGTTCGAATTCGAGAATACCTCTCACCTGAAGGTACTCCAGAAATTCCATGAGGTCATCAGGTTCAACCTGAAGGTAGGAAGCAAGCACTCTGATCTCCACGTCTTGAAGGAGGACAAGAAAGGCTACAATCAGCTCCACATCAACGTCAAGTACAGGTGACATTGTCTTGCTTTCCATAATTACCATTTCTCCAATATATTGATATACCTTGTCTATTCAATAATGCTCTTCAGGAACAGAGAATGAATTCTAGTGTCTTCAGTGAGTTCGGGGTGGAAAGTTGTGACCATAATTTTTCCAGACCTTACAAAAACGGGATATCCACGGGTAGAAGCGAGCACTTCCGAAGTCCCAGGTTCGGATATTATCGGAGCACGAATGAACACCCCCTCAAAGGGTTCCTCGAATCCCTTGATCATGAGATCAGTGGAGAAGGAATCTCTTTGTGATCCATACCCATTTCTCAAGATCTCGATGTCGAGAAATGGAAATGCACCTTGGGTGACGGGGGAATCCTCGGTGCGTCTTACCTTCTTCGAGAGGAGGATTGCCCCTGCACACGTACCGAATGCGGGGAAGTTCTGAGCAAGCATTGAATTGAGCTTGGGTAATAAACCGCTCCTTGTACCCTGCTTGATCATGGCGGTACTTTCACCACCGGGGAGAATGATACCATCCAGTCCTTCAAGTTGTTCAGGAAGGGTAACCCGCGAGACCTGTACCTCCAAGCCGAGAGTTCTTCCTGCGTTCATAACCGCAACCTCGTGCTCTTCTATTGCTCCCTGCAGACCCAAAAGTCCTATCTTTAGAACCATAGTCCAAACATGATAGTCTCGCTTTATTGATCTTGTGATTTATCAGGTGTGAGAATGAGGATTGACATAAGAATTGTATTAGAATTCTAACTCGTACTGGGATTTCGACAGGGTATTAAACTCATTCACAAATGGGAAAATGTGTCCAAGTTCTCAAAGTTGATTGAAAAGCGAGGGTGGAGGCATGACAGGTTCCTCCTCGTCCTAACCCTCGTCCTCATGATGGGAGTACTTTCCTTCACCGTAGTCCTCCTCGGTCTAGTCTCCAGTGGGAGGATCGATCAGACCACGCTCAGGGTGATACTACAGAACACCGGAATGTGGTTAGTTCTGGGAATGATCTCTGGGCTTCTCACAGGGTTTGCACTGTTAGTCCGCCCTTATCGAAAACAGCAGTGGGATCTGCACAAGGTAGTTCCCGAGTTTTTAATCTTCTTTTTGACCATACTACTCATGACCTTGATCATCGAACAATTTTGGAATTTTGACGTCCTGTACCAGTCCTCCTTCAACATCGGATTTGGTCTCGGGGGGCTTCTCCCTGTGATTGCTTACTCTGCGGAAGTTGCAAAGGAGCATCCTGAGTTTTTATAGAACACCGAATTACGCCATTTACACTTGCCGAATCTTCATATAGCTCCCATGTTCATTACTATATGATATGTCTCAGAAGAAAGTCCTAAAGGAATATGGTGATGTCGAAATCAGCTTGGGTACCACCAATCTCAAGCGTGGATTCGCCAAGATGGTCAAGCACGGAGTTGTCATGGACGTGACCAACCCCACTCAGGCAGGGATTGCCGAGGACGCAGGTGCGGTCGCAGTCATGATCCTCGACCGTCTACCAGCCGATATCCGTGCACAGGGTGGTGTCGCGAGAATGGCAACTGTACAGGCAATCAAAGAGGTCATTGATGCGGTGAGCATTCCAGTCATGGCAAAATGCAGAATCGGTCACACTGAGGAAGCTCTGCTTCTGCAGGAGATTGGCGTGGATATGATCGACGAGAGCGAGGTACTGACTCCAGCCAACGACGCATCCCACGTATGGAAATGGCCATTTACGGTACCATTTGTCAACGGGTGCAGGAATCTGGGAGAGGCTCTCCGCCGGATTGAGGAGGGCTCCGCAATGATCAGGACCAAGGGAGAAGCAGGTACTGGTAACGTAGCGGAAGCAATCCGCCACATGCGATTGGTCAACAAGGGAATCAGAGAGGTCGTCGCTACCAAGGATGATCCCCAAGAACTCATGATTCTCGCCAGGGAGATGAAGGTCTCCTACGAGACGGCCAAGAAGGTAGCTGACATCGGTAGACTCCCTGTTGTGAACTTCGCAGCAGGTGGCATCGCCACTCCAGCAGATGCAGCTATGATGATGAGGATGCACTGTGATGGTGTATTCGTCGGCTCGGGTATCTATAAGTCACTCGATCCGGAGAGGAGGGCAGAGGCAATAGTCTACGCCGTGACCCACTGGGAGGACGATGCCAAGGTGCTCGAGGCACAGTCAATGGTCAGCGAGAGGAATTCAATGGCGGGTCTTGACATCGAGAGTATGGCAGACGAGAACAAGATCCAGATGAGAGGAGCAAACCTCTGATTATCGATATACAGGGATCGAGACCAAATAAATTATCAATTAATTGTCAATAAATTATCGGCTTTTTTAATTATCGTCTTTCCTTATGAGAGAAACGAGGGACAGAAGAATCCAAGCAACGATCTGTGAAATTGTCACAAGACTCCAAATAACGGTGAAATAGACCATGAATAACTCACCCGGTACGAAGTATCCACCGGGGTATATCAAATTCTGTACGGGGTAGGATGCGAACTGTAGGAAGAGCATAGTGAATATTGGAGCCGCAAGGAGTACCATCTCGGGCCCTCCCTTCGTACCTGAAATTGTACCACTTTCCTTTCCGACGTTCAGAACCATAATACCGATAGTCACCAGAGCTGTTGAAGCCAAGGCGTTCATGACGATGTTCATGGGGGAGAGAACCACGGGAAAGAGGGCTGTCTTAGTGAACAGATCTTCCAAGGGCTGGATATACTTGGCACCAGTGATCTTGAGAATTGTCTCCTCGGGGAGGTTCTGCGTCCATAACAGTGTGATGAAGGTCACGAGCTGGGAAAAAACGATTAGAACAACTCCTATGATCTTGGCCTGCTTGGCTTTTTCCGTTGAGAATGAAAGCTGGTTCCTATAGCGGAAGAAGAGAACCATCCAGACAATTAGGAAGAATATGAAGTAACCGAGATCTATCAACGGTATGTCTTGGTCGATCAACCCACCGTTTCCACCGAATCCTGGAGCGATATTGTTGCTCCAGTATCTTTGCTGGAAGTCTGAGTACCTCATGAAGTAGGCAAACTGCAGAGTCCACATCCCAAATATCAGGAAGAGGGAGAAAAGCAACTTGTTCCACGTGCTCAGCAACCTGAATCTGCTGACTGCCCACGCAAGGATGAGTGACGTGAGAACAAGGGCTAGCAGGTAGATTTCAGCTAAAGCAACATTGGAATGGTTGAGCGCCGGTGTCATCCCAAGGGAAGCTGCCACCGCCACAAAAAATGCCGGCACGAAGTTCCTTGTCTGTACTGCAGCAAATAGAACCATGGCAATAGAGAACCCGAGCATGAATGGTGGAATGTACCTAGGTAGGACTTCCAGCGAGACATACAGGGTGGAGAGGTTGGCCGTTACGTAGGCGAGTGCCGAAAATACCACCGTAATAATAAAGGTAGAAGGATCAGTGAAGACCTTCTCAAGGTGGAAGAATCTGGTATTGGATTGGGGAGTTGTTGACATGCTCAACCATAATCGGAAATTATTAATTATGAACTTGTCCTAGAATTTAGGGCCAAAAATCGGTTATTCTTTCGCAATACGATCGAAACCTGTGTACTTCCTCAGCACCTCAGGGATGAGTATAGAGCCATCCTCTTGCTGGAAGTTCTCCAGAATTGCGATCATCGGTCGCGTGGTAGCGAGTGCGGTCGAGTTCAGGGTGTGAACGAAGCCTTTGACAGGCGCACCCTCTTTCTCTCTGTACCTTGTCAGCAGTCGACGAGCTTGGTAGTCAGTGCAATTGGAGCACGAGACAACTTCTCTGTATCTGTTCTGCCCAGGTAGCCAGACCTCAATATCGATCTTTTTGGCAGCCACTGCCCCAATGTCCCCGGTGCAGATATTCACGAGTCGGTAGTGGAGTCCCAGACCTTGAAATACTTTCTGAGCTACAGAGACTAGGAATTCCTGCTCGTCCCATGACTTATCTGGGTGAGAGAAGACGAACATCTCAACCTTCTTGAACTCATGGACCCTGAATATACCCTTGTCGTCCTTATTCGATGCAGAGGCCTCAGTTCTGTAGCAGTTGGAAATACCCGCTAACCTCATTGGGAGCTCCTCTTCGAGTAGAACCTCATTGGCGTACATCCCACCAAGAGCAACCTCTGCGGTTCCAACAAGTGCCAAGTTCTCGTCCTTGATCTTGTAAATATCCTCGTCACCAGTCGGGAGGAAACCAGTGCCGTAAAGCGCCTCGGGTCTCACAAGTGTCGGAGTGCTGTAGATCTCGAATCCCTCTTCCATCACTACATCCAGTGCATATCGGATCAGTGCCTGCTCCAAGATTGCCAACTTCCCCTTGAGGAAGTAGAACCGGGCACCAGAGAGTTTTCTCGCTCTCTCCAGCTCCACGAGGTCAAGCTCTTCGATGATGTCATGGTGGGGTTTCGGTTCGAAGGAGAACTCGGGTTTCTCACCCCATGTCGCCATCTCGACGTTGTCCTCGTCGTCCTCACCATAGGGAACGCTCTCGTGCAGTAGATTGGGGAGCCGATCGAGGATATCCTTCCTCTTCGATTCTGCTTCATTGGCCAGTTTTTCCGTCTTGGTCAGCTTAGCATTGACCTCTTTCATCATGGAGATTGCGTCCTGTTTCTCTTTCCCCTTCAACTTGGAGATCGACTTACTCTGGATATTTCTCTCTTTCCTGAGGTCCTCAACCTCCTTCTGGAATTTTCTCCACTTATTATCCCATTCGAGAAAGTCGTCTACAGCGGTGAGGAGTTCAGGTTTCTGCCTCTTCTTGTAGTTTTCCTTAACCAGTTCAGGATTCTCCCTGATGAGTTTAGGGTCTATCATGCTTATGTCTAGACTGAGAAATATACATTAAAAGATTCAGCTTGGTCTCTCATCCATTTAAGAGGTTGTTCACGACCAAACCCATTCCTAATTGCGATGCAATTCCGGAGATGAGGGCAGTGAGGAGTACGCCGAACTCGTTCAATCCGAGCTGGTTACCCGAGATCACAGTTCCGCTCAGGGTAGGATCGAAGAAGAAGATGTAACCTGCCCAAAGTATCGCACCAATGAATCCGATAGTGGCATAGAGAACATATTCGTTCTTGTAGCTCGACGATTGCTGGGCCTTCTCCGACTGCAGAGAGCCGAGACCGTATCCTCCGATGAGGGCCAGGAGGATAAAGATAAGGAGCTGCAGGAAATTCGCTGTAATGACAAAGGTCAGGACGATAATCAGAACCCATCCAACGAGGAGAAGAGTTGTTCCGAGCATGGTACCGACTGCACTTCCATCTGAATTGTTCGACATAATTGTAATAAAGCGCTTTCTAAATTTAAGTGTTATCGAATTAATGCACAATTCCTGCTTGTTATTTTTCCACTACTTGGCCATGTGTTTCCTCAATTGAGATGAGTTTTCCATGCTTGAGTGAGATTTTCTTCTCAGCTCTATTGGCGAGGTTGAAGTCGTGTGTGACCATAATCAGGGTGGTCCCAAGATCCTTGTTGATGCTGAAAAGTAACTTGATGATGTCCTCTGCAATTTCGGGGTCAAGGTCGCCCGTAGGCTCGTCCGCCAGTATGATCTTGGGATTAATCGCCAGAGCCCGAGCAATCGCCACCCTCTGCCTCTCTCCACCAGAGAGTTCACTGGGTTTGTGATCGCCCCTGTCAGACAACTGGACGGACTCAAGTAGTTCCAGAACCTTCACCTTCCTCTCTGTCTTGTCCATGTTCTTCAGGATAAGCGGGAGCTCTATGTTCTGGAAGGCATTGAGGACAGGGATTAGGTTGTAGTCTTGGTAAATCGTGGCAACTGTCCCCCTCCGCATCGCAACGAGCTCGGATGATGATGCTTTGCTGAGATCCGTCCCGTTGATCACAACCTTACCGCTTGTTGGCTTCTCCATTGTCCCGAGGATGGAGAGAAGTGTGGTCTTCCCTGATCCACTCCTCCCAACAATCGATACCAACTCCCCCTTCTCAACCTCGAAACTGATGTCATCGAGGGCATTCACTGTCCTTGAATCCAGCTTGTACGTCTTGACGAGATTTTGGACCTCGACGATAGGGGGCATAATTGTCCGACAACTTAGAGTGATAAAAACATTGGGAAACTGTATTCCAGAAGGCGAATAGATTTGTAGAATGAAATGGACGCATCGAATATGGATTTGTCAGAGATACAGAAAGCACAGGCGAGATTCACGGAAAAAATGGGATGGACTAGATTCAATCCCACTCAGGTCTTCGCCCACCTTATTGAGGAGCTGGGTGAGATCGTACGGCACTTCCTCTACGAAGAGAAGTACAAAGTAAAAGGAGCTGGACACAGCGGTGCGGAAGGTGATCTTGGTCAGGAATTCGCACAGGCATTAAACCTGCTAATCCAGTTAGCGAACCACGCGGGAGTTGACCTCGAGGAGGAGTGGAAAAAAGAGCAGGAGGAATTACTCAGAAGATTTGATCCCGAGCAATGGCAGGGATTTGCACGGGACGAGCAAGATGAGGGGCGAGATTAGCATTTCTTCCTCCGCGTCCTCGTTGTAATTTATGGTAAGTTTAAAATGCCGAACCTTTGAAAGTTGGTTATATCTAAAATCCATAGATTTGGAGTTGTGTGATGTGAGCGCAAGAAGACGAAGTAAATCTAAAAGAAAAGTACTCTCAAGTACAGATAAGTGGAAGAACAAGGTGTGGGTAGAGCTCAAGGCCCCCATGTACATCGGGGATCAAGTCATTGGGCACACACCTGCAGCCGAGCCAGAGATGGCAATCGGCAGAACCGTCAAGGTCCAGCAACCGAAACTGACTGGGAACTTCAAGGACTTCCAGAAGATCGTTACACTCAAGGTCTCAGAGGTCAACGGAACCATCGGGCAGACCGACTTCATCGGCTATGAGCTTTCGCGTGAGAACATGAGGTCAGTGGTCAGGAACCACAGATCAAGAATTGACGGGATCTATAACATCAAGTTCACAGACGACACAAGAATCAGGATGACCGTCTTCTGCGTCACACCAATTAGAGCCAAGACCTCGGAAAAGAAGGTTATCAGGAAGATCATCTCTGAGGCGGTTGACGAAGCAGTGAGAGACCTCACCTTCCCCGCATTTGTAAACAAAGTTCTTGACGGCTCCATCGTGGAGCAGGTGAAGGAGAAAGTCGTAGACTACTTCCCTGTCAAGACTCTTGAGATCTCGAAGATCAAAGTCCTCAGACTGAGCAAGAACTAGAGCTGGTCCAATAATGCTTTAAAAAACCATAGTAAAATGGGTGGTATGAATAAGAAGTTGCGTATTGCCGCGGCACAGTTCTCACCAGTGTACCTAGATATCGACAAAACTGTCGAGAAAGCTTGTGCGATAATTGAGGATGCAGCGAACAAAGGTGTCAAATTTGTGGTCTTCCCAGAGGTCTTCGTCTCAGGCTATCCAGACTGGACATGGCTTATCCCAAATTCCAAAGGGTCAGAGCTAAATGAGCTGTACATGAAGCTCCTTGAAAATTCAATATCAATACCTGACCGTTATACCGATGCTCTTTGTTCAGTGGCAAAGAAGCACTCGATCTACGTAGTTATCGGCGTGAATGAGAGGAATGTCGAGAAGAGTAATACCACAATCTTCAACTCTATGTTGTATATTAGCGACAAGGGAAAGGTCATGGGAGTCCATCGCAAGCTTATCCCGACAGGAGGTGAGAGGTTGATCTGGGGACAAGGAGATGGATCTACACTCCACTGCTTTGAGACAGAAATCGGGAGGTTGGGTGGACTGATATGTTGGGAGAATTTTATGCCATTAGCTAGGAACGCTATGTACGAGAAGGGGATCCAACTGTACTGCGCACCCACTTGGGACAAGAGCCCGAAATGGTTACTTGGTGTGCAGTGGTTTGCAAAGGAGGGGGGGGCGTTTGTCATTAGTGTCTGCCAAGCACTAAGGAAGGACGATGTCCCAGAGGATCTCGAATTCCGTCATCTCTACCCAAAGGACAGGGACTGGATAAATATCGGCAACAGCTGCATAATTAATCCTAAGGGGGATATAATTGCAGGTCCTCTTGAGAAGGAAGAGGGTCTATTGCTCGCAGATATAGACCTTTCGGAGATAGTGCAAAGCAAGAGACTCTTCGATGTTACAGGACATTACTCCCGCCCAGACGTTTTTGAGTATGGGGTAAACAGATAATTTGGGGTATTTGATCTCAGGAGAGAGCCACTGGCGGGACTCGAACCCGCTACCTTCTGATCTACCGACCACTTCTGGTGATTTACGAATCAGATGCTCTACCTGGTGAGCTACAGTGGCTTGGGAGCAGATGCTCCTGAGTATCTTTCAGTGGCTAATTTTTTAACTTCTTCTCTAGATACCTCTTGGTCTGCGACTTGGAAAAGATATTTGAGGGGTGTCATTCACCTGTTGTTGTGAAAAGCATCAAGTTCATCACCTCGAATGCACATAAGTTCGAGGAGTTCATGAGCAGGGTAGAGCCTGACTTCCCATACATCTTTGAGCACTACAGGATGAAATACCCAGAGATCCAAGCAGACAGCACCGTTGAAATTGCTGTTCAGAGTGCCGCTACTGTCATGACCTACGTTAATCCCCCCTTCTTGCTCGAAGACTCAGGTCTGTTTGTCGGTTCACTCAGGGGATTCCCAGGACCGTACAGCAGCTATGTCTACCAGACCATAGGGTGGAGGGGTATCATATCGCTGATGGAGGACGATGATGACCGGGCTGCAAGATTCTACTCAGTTTTAGTCTACGTTGATGAAGACCGGAGTATCAATGTATTTAGGGGGGAGGTTGGAGGGACTATAGCCCGAGATGGCAGGGGTGAGGGAGGGTTCGGGTTCGACCCCATATTCGTCCCTGAAGGTTATTCAAAGACCTTTGGTGAGATGGGAGAGGAGAAGAACAGTATCTCGCACCGCAGTAATTCCGTCCGTAAATTTCTGGAATATCTGAGATCAAAACAGACCTTATGAGCAAAGCTTAAAATTCGCACAGATTGAGAATAATACGCGGCTACATACAGGAGTATTCCGCAAAGGTGGTTTATGTGACAGAAGAAATAGTTCCGGAATTCGAGATCAAAGATCTACATCTTGTCTCGGTCAAGATACAGAAGAAGAACATTGAATACCTCGACGATCTAGTGAGGGAAGGGAGATACAGCAACAGATCTGAGATTATCAGGCTTGCTTTACGTGACCTTATCAAGGAGATCGAGGGGAAGTACTAATTTCGACAGCTTCATTAACACGGGGATGGGTTTAAACTTATGTGGTTGGCAGTCCAGTGCAGTCGTCTTTCCTGCTCGAAATTCCAAGTTGTGAAGGATGGTACCATGACGAAGAAGTGCCCCTACTGTGGGAGGAGGTTCAAGGTTGAAGGAAATGTAGTCAAGAAGTTCCCCGACCAGCTTCACACAAGGGTCTACGTCAAGAAGATGAACAAAAAGTATGGTCGGAACTAGCCTCAAGTTCGACCAGATACTCAAGCACCAACCAAACTATAAGTGTTTACCCCAGAGGAGCTAGCTGCAGAGTAGGACGACATTTTTCTCGAGGAGATTCTTGGTCACATTGATAGTCTCGTCCTCAGGGATCTTCATCAACCGGGATATGGTGGAGATATCTAACCTTCCTTTAAGCCTGAGAATTGAGAAGACCTTAGACTCCGAAGTGGATAAGCGCCTTTTCTCCCCCGAGATTTCTAACTTGGTCCCAGGGTGGATAAGTCGCTTGTTCCTCAAGAGGTTGTTGACGAAAAGTTTCCCAATAACCCTGAATAGCCTTGTGTCACCATCGATCACCCTATCCTTGAGGAAGTGGGTTTTAAATTCCTTGCTGACCTTCTCGAGCGTCCGGGAGATCTCTTCAGCATCTACTCCGTTAGCAAGTTTGGCGACGTAGATTAGGTCTTCCTCCCGGTGATAGACAAACTCGAAGTCCTTCATGGCCAGCCGGTTAACCGTTGTGGAGATGTTGTTTGAGAATGTCTCTATGGCAGACAGGAAGGATGACACAATCGTCTGATCCACCTCGGTCTTCCCGTTGAAACTCGTATGAAACAGGCAAAGTCCTGAGTCCTTGACCACGTAGAGTTCTTGAATGGATTCGAGAGCTGATGTTGTCATCAAGTTGATAGAATGGGACGATCTTAAAACTCTGAGAAATACCAATAGGATATTCTGGTATTTAGGGAGAGCGTCCGAAATTCTCTTGATTTGTTTGCAATGAAGGCGCAAGGTAAAAATACCAGTGAAGGTGTTGGATAGCTACATGAGACCTCCGAACTTCGTCCTGCTCTCAGAAATCTTCGAGGAATTGGAGAATATTGTTGAGGAGACAGATATTGACGAGGTTGCAGATCAGGTCATTGAGGCCAATGTCTCGGAGATCTCTAACCTCATGGCAGATGAAAGGCTCCTCACTCACCGGCTACTCCAAGAGTACTCAAATTTCATAAAGCGGAAGAATCTCGACCGGTACAACCCCACACATCACCACGAGGTTCTTGACGACGCCCAGTTGAGTTCACTAATCAAGTTGCAAAAACGTATCTCCAATCTCCTGAGGTACAGGTTATTTCTCCTTCATCTTATTTTCCTAGTGCTCCACCACACGGGAAGAGATGCACTAGTTCTTGGAACCCAGAAGGACGATAGACTCTTCAAGGCATTTCTTGATGAGATTACCGACCTCTTCGACTTGGTGACGGACGACCACACCGTCATCCTCTTCAAGAAGATAGACAGGGAAGCACTGAGGATCTACTTCAAAATTGCCGTGGGTAGCCTTGAACAGATGAGTTCCAGCAGGGAAATCTCAAGAGAGAATACAGACATCGAAAGAGTCCGATTTCTCCAGATAATAGTACGGGACTACTTCTCAAAACAGAATAATACATTCGTGTTCATCAACTTCTACATCTCAAGAGTCCTTGACATAGCAGTGGAAGTCCTCGAGAACGTGATAAAGAGCGACCGACTCACCGAGATCGAGAAAATGCATACGGAAGAGATCCTCATGGTACAGTACAAGATCATCAGTAGGTACTACTCGGCGCTCTTCTACAGTTCTAAGCTTAATCACCTCATGAATGAGGGGAAGCACAGGCTGGCAAGCAAGTGTACCACTATACTCCAAGAAATCTTGGATGAGCTCGAAACGATGCTGAAGGAGTACATCGGTCCAAGGATCGACTACGTGAAGCGCGAGAAGATCAGGGAGATGTGGGTTGGACTGAACAATCATAAATTCAACCTGAATTTCCTCACCATCCTTAGGGAGTTGCATGAGGCCAGGATATCAGGTGAGGTCTTAGACAAGAGCATCAATAAGTTCTATCGATTTGTCAATGATCTAAAGTCCATACGATTGAGTGCGTTCTCGAGCAGCATGATTCTACCCTCCCTTAAACCAATTGTCTTTGAGGCTAAGGACCTCTCGAATGAAGTGAAGGTCAAGGCCATCGAGGCACTCCTCGAGAGCTATTCAGAGTTCATCATTGAGAACATCCTGAGCAGGATCGCAGAGTACAAGACTATATTTGATTCCAGAGAGACCTTCGAGGATCTCGACATCGAGGACAGGGTACGGTTGAAGATCTTTCTCAAAGAATTGAGGGATATCAAAGCATCGTACACAGGGATTCCATCATTCATCGAATCACAGACGTTTCTCAACCACCTGATCGATTTCTTCGAGAGCGTCCTCTACGTCGATCTTGAATACGTCACTAAGCTCATCCCTACTTTGGAGAATGCATTTTTTGGACATATGATGAATCATGCAAATGCCCTGAAAATCATGAGAGAAATAGAGCACCATCCAAAGAGCATTAAAAAGCTGATAAGTCAAATCAACGATCCGAACAACTCCATGGCCAATGCTTTGGTAATATTGGAGAACATTGCAGATCAACTAAAGGGTTTTCTCTATACCGTCTCAGCCAGTGTAGAGCTCTCCCTCCACTGGAACATCGTGGAGTTCGAATTCGTTAATCGGGCGATGAATGACCTGATAACACTGCTGAATACATGGGATACCTCAGAGAACCACTTCACATCTGAGACAGCGGTTGAACGGAGGATATGTGAGATCATTGAGATCACCGAGTACCTCATGAGCGATACCTTCCTGAGCACCTTCCCACCGAAGTACATCACCAGTTTTCACGAGGACATGAATGAGAATAAGGTCTTCTTCAAACTGATCCTCACCGCATACCGAAGCATCAAATTCCTAATTTACGGATACAATATGACCCGACAGGGAGAGAGTATGCTTGACCTTTCCGAGAGGATTGAGAGCCTTATCGGAGGTCTTAAGATCGAGGAGAGGATAATGGTGAAACCACAGTTCTCCACCCTCGCGAAGATCCTCACCGAAGTCTCGGAGTACGGTAATCATATACAGTACAGTATTTCGGAGCTTGAGCTCATGGAGACCCCCATTCGGAATCTGGTCTCGAACCTCCTAGACAGTGTCATTACATCCATTCCACACTAAACTAATCTTTATTATTTTGATAGCTGAAGCCATTTCATGGATCATCCATTTAAGGTCAAGGACCTATCACTTGCGGAAGCAGGTAGGAAACGTATTGATTGGGCAGAGTCTCGAATGCCTGTTCTCATGAAGCTCCGGGAGGAGTATTCGAAGACAAAGCCCCTCGAAGGGATGAGAATCGCGGGATCACTCCATGTGACAAAGGAGACTGCGGTTCTGATCGAGACCCTTATTGCCGCTGGCGCGGACATAGCTTGGTCTGGTTGCAACCCGCTCTCGACCAATGACGAGGTGGCCGCGGCACTAGCAGCTAACGGGGTGAAGATCTGGGCATGGCACGGTCTAAATACCGAGGAATACTACTGGGCGATCGAAAGAACCTTGGACTTCAAGCCCACCCTGACCTTGGATGACGGTGCTGACCTCATCTTCACCGTCCACAATAAGTTTCCCGAGCTTGCAGAAGGGATCATCGGAGGTACAGAGGAGACAACCACCGGAGTCCACAGGTTGAGAGCCATGGAAAGTGACGGTAAGCTCAAGTATCCTGTCGTCGCAGTCAATGACTCCCCCATAAAGAGCCACTTTGACAACTACTACGGAACTGGCCAGTCCACCCTCGACGGGATCCTGAGAGCCACCTCCATCTTGTACGCGGGCAAGGTAGTGGTCATTGCAGGCTACGGGCAGTGCGGTTCGGGCCTCGCTAAAAAGGCACTGGGACTTGGTGGAAACGTCGTCGTAACCGAGGTTGAACCTGTCGCAGCCCTCAAGGCCGCAATGGACGGGTTCAGGGTAATGAGCATGGATGAGGCTGCTAAGATAGGCGACGTCTTCATCACCGCAACAGGCATGAAAGACGTCATCACCCTCGAGCATATGAAGAGCATGAAGGACGGAGCAGTAATCTCCAACACAGGACACTATGACGTCGAGATCCAAGTTGATGCCC
>JALWRB010000510.1 GCA_027077875.1 Candidatus Heimdallarchaeota archaeon | reverse complement strand
AGACTTCGAGCGTCCCCGCTCCTACCGCGAAGTCGAACTCTATCCCCCTTGCCTCCAAGAACTCACGGGTAAGGTTCGGGAACTTTGAGGCCACCCGCAGTATCCTCTCTGGTAGTTCCTCCACTCGGTCGATACCCCACTCCTCAGGAACGGCCACTTCGAGGGTGCAACGACCGAATCCCAGTCCGTCGTGCGCCACGACAACTCCATCGCTCTGCACCAGCTCTCGGACGAGATCCAGCCCTGCTATGCCGAAGGTGAGCAACCCCGACTCCACACCTTGCACAATGTCCTCCTGTCTCTGGAAGACCACAGTGACCTCCGGGAAGCTGGGGATAGAACCCATGTAGTTCCTACCATTTCTCCTGACCTCCAGACCACACTTGGCCAAGAAGTTCAGTGTCTCATCAAGCATCCTCCCCTTGGAAGGTATGCCTAATCTAATTACATTGTTACCTGTGAAGGTATTCACCTGATTTCATTGCTTTCGCACCTCCAGTAGATTCTTACGAATAAACTTAGTTTCACTGAACGACGACTCAAGGATGGTAAGGATGATCATATTCACCTGTCATTAGGTCACCACTCAGTTAATCTCCGAAGAAATTCAATGTATAAATAGATTAGGATAACAGCAGACCTCTCAACTCTGACGAAGACCCAGTTAATGTCACGTACTGGTCTCATCCCGCGGTCTTCACAACACTCCTTCAGAACGAAGCGTGGTCGTATCCCGATGTCCTCGCACCACTCCTTCAGAACGAAGCGTGGTCTCATCCCGCTGTCCTCGTACCAATCATTCAGAACGAAGCGTGGTCGTATCCCGATGTCCTCGCACCACTCCTTCGGAACGATACGAGGTCTCATCCTGCGGTTTTCAAGCAACTCTCTCAGAACGATACGAGGTCTCGCCCACCAGAAATCTGGACAGCTCCTCCCCACACAGCGAGGGTGAGGGACGCTCCAGCCTCAGCTTGAATGGATTCACATGGGTCAGCAACCTCCGGACATCCTCCTGCCGGTATATCACCACATTCCTTGCATAGACATTGATCCGGACTCCTAAACTCTCGCAGAATTTCCCACAGAACTCAAGGATCGGCTGGCTGTCGTTCTTGACCTCCACGATTATCTGCCCGTCCCTCGTGTTCCGGTAGATGCTGCCGTCCGTGTCCAGCAAGCCAGCAAAGCACCTGCGGGAGTACTCGTGATCCGACAGGACCCACGCAGGGACGCCCACCTGATTAGCCTTCTTGTCCCCTCGCTGAAGCCCGTCGCTAACCAGCAACTCCACGAACTCCTTACTGTGGATCTTCAAATCCGTGGAATTCCCCCGTCTCTCATACTCCCCCACATGGTGCCCCGGAAGGACAGACAGTATCAGCTCCCTCACGTGATTCAGGTACTGGGTCCCCATTCGGGTCCCGATTGTGATTGTGACCGTGTTCCTGTCCAGATTACCGTCACCGAGGATAACCCCTACCAATTCCGCAAGGTCGCTGTTCCTCCTCACCGATAGATCCCGACCCCAAGACTCCACACCATCGATTCGCCTTCCCAGAAGTTCCTCCAACCTCCTGAAGGATGACGACCGAATCCCATATCCTTGGTAGACTGCGTGTGAGAAGTCGCAACCTATGCTCTCTTTGATCTTCTTGAGCGACAGCCCCCTCTGCTTCAGCTCATCGTAGATCGACCTCCAGACCTCACGGGGTGCTCGAATGTAAACTGCCATGTCATCTTCCTCGGAGATACTCGGATGTATACTGCATTTGGCTGGCCACAGTATCACCTCCAAGTGATGTATGAACATATCTATTCTAAATACTTCATATCGTACGGTCTTACCTGCACAATATGTGGACATCTCAAAACGGGAACCATGCAGAATGACTCGGAAAGATATCGTGAAAATCTCACAATCCATGTCTCAGGTAACAAGATATGAGTCAAAATCATGACCTGTCCCAACCACTTCAGGTTAGTCCTCGATTGTCTACTTTCAGAAGTGAATATTTCTTAACGATTTTGCTAATATCTCATTCTATTGATGTTACAGAAGCCACAGGCGGGAATCGAACCCGCGCGCTCTTGATATATTGCGTGTTTTTGATGCACGTTACAAGTCAAGCGCTCTACCGCTGAGCTACTGTGGCGGAGGTCAAATAGACCTATTTCGTCTTCAGGTCTAGGTCTATTTTACTTTTATTATGTGGACACCTCGTTGATGGTGGTTTCTGCGTTTCCGAGATTCACTCTATTCGTTTCGTTTCATTTCGATGTAGGACGTGGGGGTAGTTCACTGGAGGAGGTATGGACATCTATTCATTCTGAGTTGATGAATCCGAGTTTATTCTTTGGATAAGAGAAAAAGTATTATTCCTCCTCATTCTTTCCTGATTCAGATGGTGTGCGAAGATATCGACGAGCTGCTAGATGGTGAGCGTTTCGACGAGGCCCTCCGGGCCATTGAGCGACTGGACGGTGATCTTCGCACAATCTACTTCATACAGTACCACCTTCGGCGTGGTGACTACCCTAGTGCCGACAAGGTTTACCGTGAGAGACCATTGGTTGGTGATGATCCCAATCTACGGATGAAGTA
>JALWRB010000509.1 GCA_027077875.1 Candidatus Heimdallarchaeota archaeon | reverse complement strand
AGAACGACTATACCTCTGAAGATATGGTCTGAAGAAGGTCGATATCAACATCCGAAAGCTCAGAAGTATCATACTACTGATTAGCCAGACAAATGATCCAACCACAAAGGGGAGGAGAAATACGGAGACAAGGACGATGTCTGTTAGTTCCCTACGGCTGAGACCTTGTGTCGAATAGAATATTAGTCTGTTTCGGTTCTCTGCGATAGACCCATATACCGTAAGTCCTAGGAGTAGACCGATAGAGAGGAGAAGTGCTATAGGCGTTGTGATTAGTACGATGTCGATCCGTAACAACCCTGAGAAGGAGACATCGAAGTCACGAGAGAGATATGTGATCCCATTCTCATCTAACAGTTCTTCAAGCCTTTGCTGAACCACCTTGTCTTCGGGAAATGAATTTCCCTGTATATAGTATCTGAATTCAAGCCGATGAGAAATGTCCATTGATTTATTGAGTGCAAGAACAGAGCTCCTCTCCAAGATAAGGAAGTTGCTTCTGAAATCAGGATTGTAATTGTAGGACACACCTGGCCATTCCTCGATAGAGCCTCTGAAGTTATAGGCACTGGAGGTGTTAAGTCCGAAAGTGCTCTGATTTAACGTTAGAACATTATCAGCCATTGATGCGACATTAGATCCAATCCATGGAGTAGCAAGAACATCACCTTTCTTCCAAGTTTCCAACGCGGAGAGAGCATCCTGTGACATAGTTAGATACGGGAAGTTCTTCTTCACCAAGGAGATATTCCCACTGTTGGTTCCAATGATCTGAAGGACGTTAAACCTTTCATATCTGAAACTAATCGTCACATCTTCAACAATATCGTACTTCCCACCCAGAATCTCCTTTAGCTGGACTGATACGTTCTCATTGAGAGGTTTTGGAGTGATTATTTGTGCATAACCACCCGAGTCTACTCTCACGTTCTCGTTCAAGTGAGTGTCTATAATACCTGGAATTTGGAAAGCGGTGATAACCAGAAAGATGATTAATGAGGTCATCACTATGATTGATCTTATTCGTTTCTTCTCCAGTCTAATCCTGGCAAAGAGGAGAAATCGTTTCCGATCAGAAGACCTTCTGTACTTGTTGTAAAATCCAGATATATAGCTCCCAAGAATTCGTTCTAAAAGCACCAAGAAGAGTACAACTGAAATCAGGAGAATAAGTATACTCAGAAGGCTCGTCCAGCCCAATGGGAAAGTATAGAAAGCTATCTGTGCAATAATGGGCATAGACAAAAGGGTAACCACAGTATATTTCGATGGTATTCTACCCTTTTCTTCCTTCCTCAAAACTGGACTGCTTTCAGGAGTTGTCACTGGTTCGCGATAGTACTGTGTGTACATTCGCGTTACGAAAATTAGAGTATACTCTATGAAGAACGTCAATACAATTACAGAGGAAATCGCTCGGATTGAATAGTAATCAGTACTGACCGAGAGAAGAGTCAGCAGAATCTCACTCAACATCATTGCAAGAAAGGAGGATGCTACTCCAATCATAAAAACGAAAAATAGAAATTGTAGTGAGAAATAATATAGAGACTTATTCATTCTGTTAAGAAGGTTTGTCTGATTCTCTAGTCCTGCGAGATCTAGTCGCGAGATAAGAAGAATTGCGTACTGCACTATAATTAGCAATGGGATTAGAACGAGAAGCTCAATGGTAACAAGTATCTCCTCTAGAACGACAATCCCGGGTTCTGGCGCATTTAAAGAAACTGATGCCTCCACTCTTGCATAGTACCCATTCTCAATAGATGCAGAGATGACCTTCTTTGTAATTCGGGACAATAATCTCTCGGGATCGAGCTTTTCCAAAACATTGAATTTGCTGTAGTCGACTTTGAAATGAGTCACCATATCTCCTAGGATAATTGACTCTACGAGATAAGAAGATAAGGGGATGTATAGTCTGTCTATATAGCTATTATCAGATAGGACCTTAGTCCTCGGGTCGATAGAAGTGCTATTCACAACAGCTATGTTATTGAGCGCTTCAATCGGATACGTCTGATTGGTGTCCTGCACAGAGAGATTATCTATTGTAAAGGGTTGTCTATTAACGTCGATAATAAAGACCATATTTGAATTTGCGTCAATTAAATTTTCTTTAAGAAATACCTGCCACTCGTCATCAGGAATTACGACCATGATCACCCTGTCAATTGTACGATTGTCACTACTTGAAATTTGGGCGATGCTATTACTAAATATAAACTGGCGAGACCACAGTGAGGTCATTTCCAATTTACCATATAGAGAGTCTAGTTCATCAATCTTCTCCATTGTGAGGTCGGACTCGAGCGGTGAAGTGTAAATACTATAACTTGGCAGGTCAGATTTCATGTCAAGTGAGTAGAGCACGCTGTTTTGAAATGTCTCTAAAGATGCAATAGAGCCCGTGCCCCCAAAGAAAACAATTGCGGTGATAAAACCAAAAAGCAAACCCGATCTTAATACCCGTCTACTAAAGAGAGAGGTAATCATACGATACCAGAAATATATTTGACTATTAATTCTTTGGTAAGTTAATCAAACTCATGAGCTTTAGTCTCAAGCGTGGTATCTCTCAATTATGTGAATAGCTTTCGGACAA
>JALWRB010000508.1 GCA_027077875.1 Candidatus Heimdallarchaeota archaeon | reverse complement strand
TCGGACTCTTGGCCATCTCAGTCATCATGTCAATCCTCGGGCTGATTGTCGCAGAGGTGATCTCTTCCAAGACGCTCTCTCTGTACGTCCTGCTCTCGATCTCGATAATTGACGCATCCTTCATCGAGAACCCCGCGTTCTCGCGGAGGTACAACGACGACTGGACCCAACTCATGCCCTCCAACCTTCCACTCAAGGTTCTGCTCAGATCTGTGTACGATACGGGAACGGTGTGGACTGAGGGGGTGGCACTTGTCGCCCTGTACATCGCAGCCCTTTTCTTGATCTATGTTATTGTGCGTTCATTGTGGAAAAGAAGCTAGCCCGTGAGGGCCTTTATCACAGAATCGCACGCATCTACAATCTATTGGACTGGCCGTATGAGGTCATGATCTACCGGGGGATGAGGAAGAGGTGGATAGCAGAGCTCAGAGGGGAAACCATCCTCGAGGTCGGCGTAGGTACGGGGAAGAACCTGAGGTACTACCACGAGAGCAATGAGGTTCTTGGAATAGACAGGAGTCCACAAATGCTCGCTCAGGCTGAGAAGGAACTGAGGAAACTAGGTGCGGAGAACATTGACCTTCTGCTTCAGGAAGAACTCCCGTGGAATCTGCCCGAGAAAAAATTCACAACTGTAGTTGCCACCTTCGTCATGTGTACGATGAAGGACCCCTTACCCGTGTTCGAGGAGATCGCACGGGTCGTCACACCGGGGACAAGGTTCATCATCTTTGAGTACACCAAGCCCAAGTCCTTTCTGATGAGGATGTGGGCTAAGCTCCTGAACCCAACGACGAGGTTCCTCTTCGGAGTTGACTTCAACAGGGGAGCGAGCACCGAGTTCATGGGGGAAAAGTGGAAGCTGGTCAGACGCACGAATGTAATGGAGGAGTTCCTGTTCGTCGCGGAGTTAGAGAGGGTATGATTGTTGGTTAATGATACGCTCCGCTAGACGTCTGCCCTCATCTGCCAAGTGGGCTGTGGCAATCCCAGTCCACCCGATTGCATTAAAGTAGATACCCGGGTTCTGGGTCTCAAGATGCACACGGAAGTCATCCACTCTCCAGTGACCGAGCTCCAGCTGTGGAATACCGGATTTGTGCCTTACAACATGCGTGAATTCTGGTTGGGCATCACCCAGCTTCAGAAGAGGTCTGATATCCTCAAGAGTGTTCTCGACCAGAGCTTCAGTACTAAGTTTGGCCCTCTCAGGGTTCCGTCGTCCTCCGAGAATGACCCGGAAGAGTACCTTACCATCCGGTGCATGATGAGGAAAGACATCCGAGGTGAAGAGAGTCCCCAGAGCGAATCTATCCTCCTTCGACGGAGAGAGATAGCCATATCCTCTGGGTCTATCAGGAAGGTCATTCTCGTCAAAACCCAGAGCCACAACGGCAACAGGAGGGGCTGGTATTGGATTGAGAGGCAACTTACCTTTGAGTTCGAGATCAGGGCAGTTATTTGGGCTGGTGCTGATGACGACAACATCTGCAGAGAACTGGTCATTCTCGCACTCCACAACATATTTACTTTCTCGCTTCTTGATCGAGAGCACAGGGGTGTTACAACGGATATCAAATCCATCTGACATTCTCTCGACAAGGCTTATCATCCCGTTCCTGAAGTTCAAGAGGAAAGGTGGTTTCTTCTTCTTGTCACCCACCTTTTTCTCGATTCTCTTCTGTTCCTTAGCGTAGCGCATACCGCCCCTGATAATTGAGCCGTGCTCACGCTCGAATTCCGCAAGCTTCGGAAAGACAAAGGATGCACTGAGCTTCCGGTGGTCACCAGCGTAGACACCTGAAATGAAAGCATCTAGGAGATGGTCAACACCTTTACCGAATCTACGCTCAATTAATTCCCCTAAAGAGGATTCTACAGGAATATCCTTGTTCTTAACAAAGGGTTCTGCAAGCAGCCTGAGCTTACTTCGGAAACTAATTAATGGAGTTGTGACTGCACTGATGGGACCGTGCGGTAATTTCACCAAACGATTCTTTTGCACGAGATAGCGATTCGCGGATATATTCGATGAAGGTTCGACGATATCGCGTGCACCAGCTAGGTCGATTAGTTCATTCGCCACCATCGCATTCCCTCGGATGCCCTCGGGACCTGTTTCAATGATGTACCCATCCTTGTTCACAGTGTTGATGAAGCCCCCGGGGACAGGCCCTTTCTCAAGGATCAGAATATCTTCTTTCGGGATACCTTTAGCATGGAGGAATGTCGCGGTCGCAAGACCACTGAATCCCGCACCAACAATAATTACTTTCATGATCATTTCACCTTATATTGATTTAGAGAACCCTCCTCGGTTCTTGCTGTTCAAGTACTCATCCATGACTGATGCGGGGAGTCTTGCAAACACTTTCCCTAAGGCAGTGGCCCTCCACACCTCTCCATCCCTGTACACGAGACCCTCCTTTTCGTACCGTGGGAAACCATTGCTGATATCTTTTAGGAGACTATCAGCAGAAGTGCCATACTTGTTCCTGATTTCTTCTGGGTCGACATAGAACTGGCACAGCCATCTAACTATTGCCTCCTTTCTCATTTGGTCACTCTCGTTCAATCGGAGACCCTTCAGGATAGGAAACTTGTCATTCCTGATACCTGTA
>JALWRB010000507.1 GCA_027077875.1 Candidatus Heimdallarchaeota archaeon | reverse complement strand
TGGTAGTTCCTCAGTCCGTAGTTCCAGAGGAGGCCGAAGAGCTTCAGCCAGATCAAAAGGAGGACAAGGAGCGACATCACACCCACGACAAAATCTGTGGCGGAGACCCTCATGGTGATGACCTCGGCAGGGAAGCTAGAGATGAACACCACGGGGATAACAAATGTAAGGACGAATCTTGTTCCGCTTCCGATTTTGTCAAGGGGGAACCGCTTGGCCTGGTCAAGTTCGGTAAGTGACTCAACGACCGCTCCGATATTCCCCAACCAGAATGACAAGAGGTTGAGCGTCATGAAAAAGATGTTCTCGAGTAGAGAGCCAAGGATCGCCAGTAAGATCCCGAGACCGAGGAGGAGAGGATTAACCGATGGTCGTAGAACGATGGCGATAGCAAGGACCAGCAGAGCTGTCACCGGACGGACAAACCGGTCAGGTGAGAGGTTGTCCCCGATTAGACCAGTTGTCGGGCTCACCGGAAGCACGAGGATGTCATCTAGCAGTCCATTAGGTACGGCATAGGGCAGAGAGAAGAACCCAATTCCGAAGACCATGAACATCCCAAAGTTCAGCTCATAAAATGCGATGAGGTAGAGGAGGTCCTCGAATTGCCACGAGCCGATGGTGCTGTTCAGCTCGAAGCTGGCGATGATCAGCCAGAAGATGACGAACTCTGTGCTCGCCAGCAGACGCTGTATGACGTTGGTCACGAAGGCCAGACGAAATACCATGAGCTCCCTGAGATTCAGTCTGACATAGCTCCAAATCATCTTATCAATCCACCAGTACCTTCTGGAGAGTGTTCTTCTCAATCCTCACATCAGAGACCTCGAAACGATCATACACTTCCTTTATGATACGCTCTACGCCCTCTTTGTAGAAGATTCGGAGGGTGCTACCCTCATATCGTAGGTCGAATCCGAGATCAGCGAGCTCACTGCTCCTGTCCTCTCCCTCTACGGAGAACTCTACCACATTTGTCAGCCCGATCTCGTCGACCAATTGCTCAAGGCTTCCATTGAGTACCAGTCTCCCCCTTGAGAGGACGAGATATTCATCGCACATGTTCTCCAGCTCGGTGAGGTCGTGGCTAGATATCAGAACAGTGACATCATTTCTCGCCACATAGCTCTTGAGGAGTTCCCTGAACGATGTCTTCGCCTTGAAGTCGAGTCCGATCGTTGGCTCGTCGAGGAGCAGGAGCTTTGGACCATGGAGCAGCGCTGCTACAAGATCGCACTTCCTCCTCTGCCCTAGGCTCAGCTCCCTCGGGGGGCGATCGATGAGATCGGTAATTCCGAAGAGCTGTGTCAGATCTTTCAGACGCGCTTGGTAGACCTCCTTTGGCACGCTGTAGATATCGCGTAGCCACTCGTAGGTGTACTTGACAGGGAGCGTGGTCCTGAGCAACGACCTCTGTCCAAAGATGACACCCACCTCCTTCATCAGCTCCTTGCGATTGGTAAAGGGGTTTTTTCCTAAGACCTCAATAGCTCCCTCATTCGGACTAAGTATCCCAGTGAGGAGCTTAATGGTGGTGGACTTACCCGCTCCATTCTCACCGATGAGCCCCACAATTCCTCCCTCCACGGAGAAGCTGAGATCCCTCACTGCTTCTACGACACGGAAATCAGGTTTGAAGAAACCCTTCAGTCCATTTTGGATACGGACTCTGTAGTTCTTCGAGACATTCTGGAAGCGGATTTTCATACGAAGTTCGCAGGTGTAGAGAAATATAAAAGTTTAGGATGGAAGCACTCATTTTTCTGTCGGAGAATCCACAGATGTAACTTTCCTTCAATTCAGAGTGCACCATTTCAAAAGTAGATATACTAGTGCCCAACTGTGAGCATCCAGTTGGGTATCCTACTCCATTCGAACATGCCATTCACATGGGCGTACGAGCCAGCTCTCCACAGCAGTTACAGACCGGTAACCGAGATTACGCTCGCACAGGACCTGCCCATAACCTTCCACTGGGCTGCTCCCCTCTCACAGATGATGAACTGGAGGCACCCCGAGGTCATCGAGCAGATCAGGGAGGGCTTATCCACGGGCGTATTCGAACTCATGGGCTCTGCATATGCCCAGAATGTTATGGAAGCGACCAGTGAGTGGGCGAACCGGGAGCAGATCAGGCACAACAAGGATGTTTTAGAGAAGATCTATGGAGTAGTCCCCCGTGGGTTCTGGAATCCAGAGCGAGTGTGGAATGACAGCTTTGCAGGACTCATCACGGACTTTGGCTTCGACCACACCGTCATCGAAAGACGCATTCTTGAACCCCTCAACCCCGAACAAGCGAATCGGCTGTATTCACAAAGAGTCAGGGGGAGGAATCTGACCTACCTCCCCGACGACCAAGAGGTCCTCCGGTCCTTTGATTCGGTGATCTGGTCAGGAGAGACGGACAGATTCATAAAGCTAATGGAGGCATACGTTGACCAAGGCAAGGAGAAGGCGGTGTACGCACAGGACACGGAGGCTATCGGTTTCTGGCAGATCGCCCATAATAAGGATCCTCGGACCTTCCAACAGAATTTCAAGAAGCTCCTCGGAGCAATCTCTGACAATTCGTGGATCGAGGTCGTACACCTTTCAGAAATGGCGATGGGAGATAGTATAGTCGTAGAGGGACTTGTCAGAGGACAGGCGTCTTGGATGGAAGATTCTGTCAAGGAGGATGGATACAAGGACTACTTCGCTTACCTCGCAGAATCTCCGGAGATAGGGTACTACAAAACCCTTCACATGCAGGTTGAGAAGAAGTTAATGGGAGCAAGTGCTGGAGAGGTCACCGAAGTCGCCAAGCAGGTTTACCTCAAGTCTCAGTTTGAGTTCGGCTGCGCACCCGGTTCCATGGGTGGAGACCATACCCGCTACCTCCTAAATGTCCCTGGACAGATGACATGGGAGTCACTAAGGTACGCAGAACGGCTATTGTCGTACAACCAGAATGACAGGGGACTAGAATGGATGAACTTCCACGGGCATCCACTCGTCCGCTGGCAGAACGACAGCCACCGACTCCTGCTTAGCCCATATGGTGGGAGAGTCGTGGAGCTGATCTCAAATGGCAAGATCATCTCACCGTCTCCGTACTTCTACAACCGCTCGGGAGCTATCCACGAGCTTGATCACCCCTCACCACGGTTCAGATTCCCAGAGTACGGGACCACCATGGATCACGGTGGATCGCTCTTCGAGGACAGGATGGATGTCGATGGGAAGAAGTGGGGAACCCTCGGTCACGTAGAGACGATCTACGGTATTGATAGAACTATGGTTCATGAGAACAGCCTACCACACACGTATTACAATACGCAGGTCATCCCCTTCATCCCCGAGGTGAAGATGTGGAGAAGGGACGGTGACATCACATTGCAGAAGCGGTTGCACCTCTCCAAAGATATCAGGATTGACTATAGGATAAGCTCACGGGAGGAAGTCCACTGCGTTAATTTCTCCGTGACCAACGAGTTGTCCCCTTCCCCGATGGAACTGCTGAACGGAGGGAAGATTATCGTGGACGGGAGCAGTCTCTCACATGGAGGTACAACATGTACCCTTGACCTTGGCGACATGGAGGTCATTCATCGGAGGGCGGTCTTCGCCCACAGAGTGGTCGGAGTGATTAATTGGGAAATATCCCCAGAGAACCCTCTTGAATTATCAATTTCACTAAATGTAATGTAGGTCTCAGAATCTCTTCCGGGTCACAACTACTGCAAGAATGGCAACTGAGAAGCCAAGCGCGAGGTATGGGAAGTCCGCGGTGTTGGTCTCTGTCTCACCGAGAAGAGCGATTGAGCTGTCCATGTCCTCCACAACAGATGCTTCAACACCAATTGAGGGGTCATATTTAATGTTTGAGCCGTGAGGAATTGCTATGGCGAAGACGTCACCTGCAGATGCAACAACAGGCAGACTGTTTCCGTCGACGTCAGCGGTCTCTACCCACGAGAGGAACATGGGTGCGCCCTCTCCGTAGTTCATCATGGTATTGTTGTTGAGAACTTCTGTCCTGAACTCACCCCTGTCACCCATGGATCCACCTTTTCCTCCCTTGTCCATCATGGACCTCTCACCCACCATGTTCATCTCACCTCTCATTGACTGCACATCGTGGAGCAGCGCTACGCTTGAGGTGTTAGACACATAGGGGTAGTTGATCTCAACGGACCACTTCCAGCTGAGGACACCCAACTCCGACGAGTTCCCTCCGAGATCCAACCTGAAGACCCCATCGGGAGAGGACACCGTGTAGGACCCGTTGTCATCAGTCTCGATAGGGTTGAGTGTGGAGGAGTTAAGGTAGTAAATTGACACCAGAGTGTCCTGTGCATCGAAGCCTGCAGTTCCAGTCTCCTCAAACTCCACAATCGCGTAGAGTGTCACGTTCATCTGGTTCTGGAAGGACGATGGGGAACTCATGTCACCCATGAATCTCCCCATGTCCCTCTCTTCGGGAGCATTACCATGAGAGTCTCCAGAAGCGTCATCACCCATATCCCCTTTTCTCTCCTCCATCATCTGCATCGATTCCTCGTTGGGTGTCATTAGGAGTGAGATGACAATTCCCTCATCGGTGACATCCAATGATCCATTCACAACCATGTGTTCTGTTCTAGTCTCAAACCCACCATCCATGTAGCGGGAGTCCTGTTCTTCTGAGCCATGAGCTCCTGCCCCAGAGATTAGGAGCAGTGAGATCATCAATAATCCGGATAAGATCAATGAGCGTTTCATAGTGAGATAACAATTGGTGCTGCAATATACATAACTTGTGCTAAAAATCAACTCAAATTTGTGACCTCAAAATTTGAGCTATAATTGAGGAACCGTAGAAACCACATATGTTGAAATTAAACATATCAAATATCGATACGTCAAAACCCTTATATGTCTTTGAGATTCTTAGACTCAGAGGAGATATTATGACCACGAAACACAAGGCTGAATTCTATCTCAAAGATTTCATGAGTCCAGGATGCGCATGTAATCTAGAAGGAGCCATAAAGAAGAATGTTCCTGCCATACAGAGAGCGAGCATTAACTCTCTTGACAACACACTCTTAATTGAGTACGACAAAACTGAGACTAAGGAGGCAGTCAGAGATTGGCTGGAGAAATGTGGGTACAACTGTGTCGAGACAAAGAGTACCGAGATGGATCATGCAAAGATGGACCATGAAGAGATGGATCATGCAAAGATGGATCATGCGAAGATGGATCATGCAAAGATGGATCATGCAAAGATGGATCATGCAAAGATGGACCATGAAGAGATGGATCATGCAGAGATGGATCATGCAAAGATGGACCATGCAAAGATGGATCATGGAGATCATGGAAACCATCACGAGATGATGGTTGCTGAGTTCCGAACGAAGACCATTGTTGTGACCCTCATCACCATCCCCGTACTCCTGCTTTCACCCACTATCCAAGGTTGGCTCGGGATCACAGGGATAAGCTTTCCATTCCAAGATTTTGTCCTTGCCATACTTGCTTCAGTGATTGTCTTCTACGGGGCATCTACTTTCTTCAAGGGAGCGAGAAGGGCACTCAAGAGCGGGATACTTGACATGAGTGTCCTCGTTTCACTTGCGGTGCTGTCTGGTTACCTTTACAGCCTTGCAGCCACCTTTGTCTTCAAAGATGTTGCGGATTTCTATTGGGAGATATCCACACTGGTCCTCTTCCTTGTCTTTGGTCACTGGATGGAGATGCGAGCGGTGGCGGGTGCATCGGGAGCTTTGAACGCGCTGGTCAAACTCATCCCACCCATGGCGAATCTTGTTGATGGGGATGACATCAAGGAGGTCGAGACCTCCGAACTCAAGGTCGGTGATGTCATCCTTATCAGACCGGGGGAGAAGGTACCCATTGACGGAAAGGTCATAGAGGGGCAGACCAATGTGAATGAGGCCATGATCACGGGTGAGGCCAAACCCGTGTCCAAGAAGGAGGGGGACATGGTCATCGGTGGTACGCTCAACCAGACTGGCTCGCTCAAGGTCGTCGTGGAGAGGACCGGGGACGAGACTGCACTGTCACAGATCATTAGCCTCGTCAAGGAGGCCCAGAGCTCCAAGCCTAAGACACAGAAACTCGCGGATAGGGCCGCACACTACCTCACCCTCATCGCCATAACAGTTGGCACACTGACATTCATCACATGGTCCTTCATACTTCCGCAGAATCTTGTATTCGCGCTGTCTCTGACGATTACAGTCCTCGTCATCGCCTGTCCCCACGCACTTGGTTTGGCGATACCCACGGTGACGTCAATATCCACCACACTTGCCGCCCAGAATGGGATGCTGGTCAAGGACATGATAGCGATGGAGATCGCCAAGGATCTGGACTACGTGGTCTTTGACAAGACGGGTACGCTCACCAAGGGAGAGTTCGGAGTCACCGATGTCATATCGTACTCATCCCTGAGTGAGGACGAGGTTCTTGCCCGTGTGGCAGGTCTGGAGCTTCACTCCGAGCATGTCATCGGTAAGGGAATTGTTAACTCCGCCAAGGACAAGGGTCTGAACATTCCTAAAACTGCAGAATTCGATGCCATTCCTGGTAAGGGAGCGAAGGGAGAAGTCGAAGGATCGATGATCTACGTCGGTAACAGGGCAATGGTCGAAGATCTCGGTCTCAGCGTGGAGAAGGGTCAGTCTGACTTCAACGAGCTCTCCTCGCAAGGTAAGACCGTGATCTACATCACGACGGACAAGGAGGTCATCGGCCTGATTGCCCTAGCGGATATCATCAGGGACGAGTCCTATGAGACCATATCTGCCCTCCAAGCCATGGGGGTGAAGACCGCGATGCTTACTGGTGACAACGAGCTCACCGCTGCTTATGTCGCAAAGAAGCTAGGCCTGACAACCTACTTCGCGGATGTCCTCCCACAGGACAAAGCTGCAAAGATCAAGGAGCTCCAGTCCAAAGGACACAAAGTAGCCATGGTCGGAGATGGTGTGAACGATGCCCCTGCACTTGTTCAAGCGGATCTAGGTGTTGCTATTGGGGCGGGGACTGACGTAGCGGTCGAGTCCGCACATGTCGTCCTCGTCAAGAACGATCCCCGAGACATCGTCGCACTGTTCAGACTGAGCAGAGCCACCTCTGCCAAGATGGTGCAGAACCTCTGGTGGGCAACTGGATATAACGCTATAGCAATCCCGATCGCAGCAGGTCTTCTCTATCCAATCGGAGTGGTCATCAGACCCGAAGTTGCGGCTCTGATCATGGCACTAAGCTCAATAATTGTTGTCTCAAACGCCTTCCTCCTGAAGATCACAAAGCTAAAGTAGTAACATTTTCTTACAAAATAATTCAGGTACAGTTAAATTTCTTTAGATGTCAGTATATATCCACTGCGTGCGTACCGACCTTTCCGACATAGACGCCGGCGAGTGGGTTCTGGCAGTAGGGGCAGTTGCTGTTCGATGCCAGTGAAATATCCAGATGGTGCTTGTGGAATACAGTCTTGCACTTGGGGCATTGTGAGAACTCATCTCCGACCTTGAAACTCATCTGGCTGATGGGGCAGATGTAGAGTTTGTCCCCACAGTTCTGGCAGTACTTTGCGCCCTCGGGGTTGGAGGTGAAGTTGCAACTGAAACAGTACACTCCTGTCGTGACAAGTGGCTCCTCTTCCACCTCATCAACGACGACGGGTACTACACCGTGGTGTCCAATATGGTGGTGTCCCAGTATTCCCCGCCTCCTCCTGGATGTCCTTCGTCTTGTTCCGCACATGGTACATCACTCGTGAAGGATCCTCGATCCACATGTGTTGCAGTACTGAGCCTCTACCTTGTTGGAGGCACCACAGGAGGTGCAGTACTGTGCCTTCGCACCGAAGCTGTCATCGGTGGTCACAGGTGCTACAGACTGAGCTACAGGCTGAGAGACTGGTTGAGAGACTGGCTGGTAGACAACCTGCTTGGTCGGGGTCTGCACGGGGACTGTCGCTACTGCCTGTACCGGTGTCGTTCCCACAGCAGATACCTGTACGGGGATAGACCTCACAACGAGGTATACCAGCAGCCCCATCATGGGCATGAACAGTGTTACCAGACCCCATAGCAGTCCATTCCTGCCATTATTATTCGCATCATTCGCCACCAAGATGGCGATGATCACAAGGATTCCAAATCCCAGAAGATACATGTGATTTCCGTCGTAATTCCACATCATAATTGATCACCCGTTTCACAACATCGTAAAACTTGTCATATCATATATCGACGTATTATTTAAAGAACATTTATTTCAAAATTGCTTGAGTAAAATTTGAGCTCAAATAGAAACAGCCTGTATTCAATATTATGTCCATATCGAAGAATCTATGATCAATGAAATAGGAAAAAACAACATATGTCAACATTTGACATGACAACTTTAATATATCGAGAACTGATATGTTGTTTGTGCAAGACAATAATGTGCTACTGAAACTAGAAAACGTGAAATTCAGGTACAACAAGAAGACTAATGTGATCAATGGTGTCAATCTCACGGTCGGTACCGGCGAGATCGTGGGGATATCAGGAGAGAACGGCTCAGGCAAATCCACTCTCCTCAAACTCATCATTGGACTGCTCAAACCGAAAGATGGAAGGATCATCAAGAACGGCTCCATCGGGTACTCGCCCCAGAACCAACTGCTCTTCGAGAACTTGACGGTGATTGAAAACTTCATGGTCTTTGGAAAGGGAATGGATCTGCCAAGAAGTGAGATCGAAAAGGAGGCTGATCGGATAATGAAGGAACTGAATTTCACAAGGTACAGGGACACCAAGGTCAAGGACCTCAGCGGGGGAACGGCGCAGAAAGTGAACTTTGGAATTTCTCTCTTGGGAGACCCCGAAATCCTCGTCCTTGATGAACCCTATCAGGGGATGGACTATGCCTCTTTCCTCGCGTTCTGGGACATACAGTTCGACCTCAGGAAGCGAGGTAAGTCCGTGATCATCGTCAGCCACCTAATCGAGGATCAGGAAAAATTCAGCAAGGCGGTTCACCTCGTGAATGGCAAGCTCCAAGGGTGTAACCGCGTGGACTGTCCTGAGTGCTGCGGAGGTAAGAAGACGAATGAGTAAGGTATCGTCCCTGACAGTCGCCTTCCTGAAGAACATACTCCGGCAGCGATCCATGATCTTCAGCACCCTTGTGCTTCCCGCTCTGATCATGTGGTCAACATGGTGGGTGACTGCGGACATCCCAATGCAGTTCGGATTCGCCATAGCTGATAACGAGATCGGGAAGAGTATGATAGACGTCCATGTGGTCACCGGTGCCCTGACTTCAATTGCTATCACTTCTTCCCTCTTCGGCTACATACTCTTTGCCGAGAATAGGAGAACGATTTCCCGGCTGAGGATATCAGGATACACGGACAGCACAATATCGCTGGCCACTCTCCTGTCACTCCTCGTGACACTTATCCTCTCCATTGTCGTCGTGTCCATCCTCGCGCTGAATCTGACGGAGATCGAGGACACCACAGGAATGGTCATCTCCATCGTTACAGTCACTGCAATTTATGCATCGCTGGGAACACTTGTTGCCAAGTTCGTCACCAATGTAACAGAGGGGACGCTTATCCTGCTAATTTTCTCCTTTCTTGACCTAATGCTCCTCACGAATCCCATGGGAGGTGGGGTGTACCTCGACAAGTGGACATACTTCCTCCCGGGTTTCTGGCCCGTGCAGATCGCCCTCGAATCCGCATTTGTGGGTGCTCCCAGCCAGATGGCAGTCGTTTACCCCTTGGTATTCATCACTGCCCTCGTCATTCTCAACCTGGTTGTCAAACCAGTGAGTAACGGAGGTGACAAGTAATGGGATCTGTATCTTCGTTGATCAACTACACGGGAAGAAGTTTCTTGAGGGATAAGGGGGTCATCCTCACCATCCTCGTCCTTCCCGTCCTGTTGCTGACTGTGGCCAAGGAGAGCGCACCAATCGAATCGATACCCCTTAAGCTGGACGACACTGTCGTTGTGACCGAGACCGAAACGCTGATCCTCGTCCTCTACTCTATGACTGCGGTCGTCTTAGTCTCGGTGATCACCAGCTTTTTCCTGGCCTTTAACCAGAAGAAGGTGATCCCGCGGCTGAAGATCGTGGGATACAAGGAGAGGGAGATCGCAACCAGCTTTGTCGTGATGACATCATTCGTGAACCTCACAGCGGTGGTCATCGTCTGGTGGTACACGACCGCAAATGTGGACGTCACAGAGAAGCTGGGTTTCTTCGTCGGACTCTTGGCCATCTCAGTCATCATGTCAATCCTCGGGCTGATTGTCGCAGAGGTGATCTCTTCCAAGACGCTCTCTCTGTACGTCCTGCTCTCGATCTCGATAATTGACGCATCCTTCATCGA
>JALWRB010000506.1 GCA_027077875.1 Candidatus Heimdallarchaeota archaeon | reverse complement strand
CTACCTCTTCGATGACTTTCCAAGTTGTGTGGTCTTTTCCTTTGAGAATCAGTATGTCTCTGTCTGTACGGATCCATACTCTGTCTTTGTCAGAGTATACATCTCTCGAAGATACCTTCCCCAGACTTCCTATTATTGGGACAAGGATGGGATCGAGAGATTCGGAGGACACCACAGGACGCAGTTGTTCTAGCAATTCCTGTAGTATATCCATCGGTATCACCTGCTATCCGAACAGTCCGTTCGGGAGGAATGCGTCGGTGAAGAACATGTACCAGAATGTGACCTGCTGGAACGTCCACGCAAGAAGTATCCCAACGGGAAGAGCGAGTCGATAGAGTTTCTTGTTTCTCTTGACAAGGGGCTCACTACCGATTGAGACGTAGTAGGCAAATATCAGGAGAAAAGTGACGATGGGAATTGCCACTTGGAGTAGGAAACCGAGAGATCTTGTCTCAACAGGGTACAGATCTGCTTTATCTGGATGGAATCCAATCGCTTTCTGGTAGACCTCTCCCGATAAGATGAACGCTGGGATCAGGACAATCATCGATATGCTCGTGTTAATTGACATCGATTTCATAAATTGCCAATTCAGGTTTCTGGTCAGAAGACCCACAATAAACGGAAAGAGAACGAACCAAGAGAGGAGGTCGAGGACGAGGTAGTAGTTCATATAGATCCAGAGAATAAAGTTGCCTTCCTGATCCACCTTGGTGGCTTCGAGTGCTTTTGTAAGCGTCTGAGCGTTGAGGGAATAGTAGATTCCTCTTCCCCACCTCATTGCAGAGAATGCAAAGGTCGCGGTGATGATTGGGATTCCCAGAAACCAGTTTGGAAGCATGGTTGTGTAACCACCTCTTGATGGTCGTGTGAGGAATTCCTTCATGAACCTGATCATCAGCTTGATGTTCGACTTCTTGACGAAGATATAGGTCACTATAAAGGGCGCTAATAGCTGTAGAGCAAGGCTTCCCAACGTCAAGACGAATGTTGTTGAGTCCTGTTGTAACGCCCTCAAGATGGGCATTGTGATCCTCGCCTCGCCGTCAAGGAGAAGCATAGGATACCAGTACACAGAGAATAACAAGATGAGGTAGGCTATGACATCCATTATTCCCAATCTGCTAGGTGCATGTTCGTACCACATCTTTTTCTCGATGATCTCGTCTACAACAGGTTCGAAATCTGAGAGGATCATCCCGTCAACTTGGACATCCCCGTACTTCTCTGCAAAACTGAGGATGATCTCGTTGAGCAACTCTCGGGAATCGCCCTCGTCCATGGACTTGTCCAACGAGATGATGAAGAGCTTCTCTTCGACATCTTCCTTGAAATGGGTTCTGACCTTCTCGAGATTGAGCATCTCAATTTTCTCCCCCTCGGTCTCCGCGGTCATCTGGTAGACCGCAGAGATAAGACCCGCAGTTAGTGAAATATCAGTCTCCTTGTCTACTTCTCCGAAGACTTTTGAGAAGAAGATCTGCCCGTAGGTGGTCATAGCAATGAAAGTCTTAATCATTCGTCAACTGCCTGTCCTTGCAGAAAATATAAACAGTTCGCCGATCCGTGGTCGATTTTCAATTAGAAATCGTGAAATCCCACCAATCCGGATTTGTGACCTCAGAATGATTTTTGATTCAGGGGAAGATCTCCGCGTCTTTGAATAATGGGGCTTCCATGTCCTTTGGGGAAACCAAAGGGGTGTCGATTCCCCAGTCGATTGCCAGATCGGGATCGTTCCAGACGATGGATCGTTCATCATCCTTGGAGTACTCGTTAGTCGTCTTGTACTCGACAATCGTGTTGTCCTCCAAGGAGAGGAACCCGTGGGCGAAACCTGGAGGTATCCAGAGCATGTTCCCATTCTCGGCAGAGAGTTCGACCTTGATCCACCTACCTAGGGTTTTAGATGACTTCCTGATATCAACCGCTACATCATGAATTGCCCCCCTGACGACCCTCACTAGTTTACCTTGAGGTTTTGGATCTATCTGGTAGTGAAGACCTCTGATGACATGTTTGTTTGAGACAGACAGGTTGTCCTGTTGAAAATCCTCATCAATCCCCATCGTCTTAAATTGGCTTTTTTTGAAAGTCTCCATGAAGTATCCTCTGTCATCTCCAAATTTCACAGAGTTGATCAGGATGAGCCCTTCAATTTCTAGATTTTTATGGGAGAATGGCACGACCCATCAGTCATTTAGTGTATTAAATCATTTCCGCATGTGATATGAATTCGCTCGTAGCTTGCTTCCACGTCCTAATACTTCTGCGAACATGATCTGGTAAATCCTTCAAACTCAGTACCGCATGTTTTGGTCTTCTTGCTGGCAGATTGAAATCTGAGAGTTTTGCTTTCTCTAGCTCACCTTCCCACCCCAACTCTGACAGTATATGCTTAGCCCATTCGTACCGAGAGCACGATCCTAGATTAGTTACATGAACTAGTCCTTCCACATCTTCCTCCAATAGCTTAAGCGTTGCCTTTGCTAGATCTACTGTAGATGTCGGGGTTGAGACCTCATCGTCAACTATCTTCAGAACCGATCTTGACTGAGACCACTGGTTTAGTTTGTGTATGAAGTTCTGTACACCCTCTCCGAAAACCCAACTTGTTCTAATGACCAGTGCCTTTTCATTATTCTCCAACACCCCCCTCTCCCCTTCAAATTTTGACCTTGCATACACCGATATCGGATTTGGTGGATCGTTGATCTCGTAGGGTTCAGACTTGTTTCCATCAAACACATAGTTGGTAGAATAATGGACCAACTTAATATTTCTCTCCTTGCAGATTCTGGCTAAATCCTGTGGTGCGTCTCTATTTACACTGTACGCTAGGTCAGACTTCTCTTCAGCAAGGTCTACCTGATTGTATGCTGCACAATTAATGACAACTTCTGGTTTGGTCTTCTCTACCATTGATACTAATTGCGAATTGTCCGTTATATCGATGTTATGGAGATCGTACTCAAAGACTTCTTCTCCGTCTAATATCCTTAGAAATTCTTTACCTAACTGTCCTCTTGACCCCAGAATCACATATCTCATTGTTTCTCACTTTCAAATCAACTTACAAATTTCTATCGACTTCTTCTGGTCGAATTTACACAACAAATCTAATATTTCTTGGAATGTAGACACAAAATGTGAAAGGTATTATCCTGTCGGGAGGAAAAGGTACAAGACTATATCCGCTCACAAGAGTCCTTAGTAAGCAGATCCTACCTGTCTATGATAAACCCATGATCTATTACCCGCTCAGTATGTTCCTCTTGGCGGGTATTAAGGAGATACTAATAATCTCTTCCATGGATCATATCGAGTTTTACAGGAACCAACTCGGAACAGGTGAGATGCTTGGAATTAGTCTTACATACAAAGTCCAGAAGGAGCCCCGTGGATTGGCGGATGCCTTCATCATAGGTGAGGAATTCATTGGGGATAGTGACGTGGCTCTTATTCTCGGTGACAATATATTCTACGGATCGAACATGTCTCAGTTCCTAGATGAAGCCCAGAGACAGATCTCCGATGTAGGAGGTGCGACTGTCTTCGGCTACTATGTTAGGAATCCAAAACCGTTTGGAGTTGTGGAGTTCGACAAGGACGGAAAAGTCCTCTCAATCGAGGAGAAACCAGAGAACCCAAAATCGAATTACATAGTTCCAGGTCTCTATTTCTACGACAACAGAGTCGTGAAATTTGCCCAAGAGGTTGAACCGTCAGCCCGTGGTGAGATTGAGATCACCAGCATAAATCAGCGGTATCTCGAACTTGGTGAGCTGAGAGTAAAGAGATTCGGACGAGGGGTTGCTTGGTTCGATGCGGGGACTGCAACTGGTCTGTTGGAAGCCAGTAATTTCATAGCTGCTATTCAGAACCAGCAGGGTTTCTACATAGCTGCGATTGAGGAGATCGCCTACAGGAAAGGATTCATCACCAAGGATCAACTCATGGAAATAGGGAAGGAGCTCTCCAAGTCCGACTATGGTAGGTACCTCCTTGAGATAGCAGAAGAAGGTCTTGACTAGACTAAATTTTCACAAATTAATTATCAGCGATCGAACTCAATAACCTTGAAGCTAGCCTATCCGAGTAGAGACCGATTGAGGTTTTTAGTGCTGCCTCCTCAATTTCTTGACGTCTCTCCCTGTCGTCAAGAATTTCCTGAATCTTATCAGCCAATGCTTGGGGGTTGTTTGGCTCTACGGTCAAGACGTCATGGTCAGGGTTGAGGAATTCACGGACAGGCAGACAGTCTTGCGTTATCACACATTTGCCCAGTGCAATACCTTGGTACACCTTGTTGGGAACGACTCGCATGCTCTTTGGGTTGCCACTGAATACGCCTAGGACAACTGTGGACTCCAAGATGTATTTCCTGAGCTCATCGAATGGGACGAATGAATCCACGAACTGAATATTCTGAAGTTCTAACTCTGATGCCATCTGTTTGATCATAGGAAGGATCTGCCCCTCACCGATGAACTTGAACTGTATGTCTTCATGTTCAAGAATCTTAGCCGCTTTTACGATCACATCTGCACCCTGTAGGGGGACATAGCTCCCATAGAATAGAACCGATCTATCATCTATCTTACTGGGTTTGCTATAGTTTATCATCCCCTCGTCTACTCCCAGAGGCAGCGGGATATAGTTTGCCCTTTCTAAGCTCTCCATGTAGTATCTAATGTGCTCAGTAGAATCTGCGACCACAATGTCCGCAAGCCTCACACACAATCTGTCGAACAATTTGTACAGCTTAGCCACGGGGTGGTCTGGATGGTATCTTCTACGGTCTTCCACCTGTGTCTCGTAGAAGAAGACATTGGGATTTATGACGAGTTTCGACCGGGTTATTCGCGAGATAAGCTTGGCGGGGATCACGGAGGTCAGGCCCGAGAAGCCCACGTAGACAAGATCGAACACATTATTCCACAGGTGGAGTACCGACCTGACCCACAGATGTATCCTGAACCTTGATTTTGGTAAGTGAAGAACGGTAACCTGATGTCCAAGCTGTCGGAAACCGTTGATCATGAGCACGTTACGCATGTCATCAGCGTTGTACTCACCGTACACCAAGATTCTCATCTACAGTCCTGTGCTTAAAACTTAACTTAAATTAGATTATGGTCACATGATACTGGTATCCTCACCTAAATTACTAAATATCATCTTCAGGATAATTGTAGTGTGAGAGAGAAGATCGGGAGGATTCTACGGACAGATTTCATGTCCCTGCTGTCGCACACCAAGAACTATCTGGCGTCCCATCTGTTCTACGTCTTTCTCAATCTCCTGTCAATCCCGGTATTTTCGCGATTATATTCAACGGAGGAGTATGGTATTCTGTCCGTATACCAGAGCTATTCCGTCATCCTTGCAATTTTCCTCTCACTCAATGTCTACAGGTCAGTCACCAGGTACTACTTCGAGGACAGGGGTGATTTTGATGAGTTCATGGGGACTCTGCTAATTCTCTGCTTCTCGATCTATGGGATAGGTCTTCTTATATTCTACCTCACACTCCCTCTGACAGGTGAGGTGATCGGTCTGGGACGGATACTTCCTCTCCTTTTCACCTTCTCGGGAGTAAATTTCATCGCGGAGGGCATATACTCACAAATTCTCAAGGCCAAGAAGCTCAGTGCTCTCTACTCCAAACTCCGCATCACCAACAATACGATGACAATCCTGATCTCGATTGTCGCTGTGTACTTGCTGAAGGATGATAGGTACTACGGACAGATAGTCACCACAATTGTCATCGGTATGGGTTTCAGCCTGTACTACTATTCCCAGCTCAGGAACGTGATCTCATTTAGAATCCGCGGAGATCATGTCAGATATATCCTGAAGTATTCTCTCCCGTTGCTCCCCTTCACACTGAGCACAATAGTCCTCAATCGCTTCGATCAGATCATCATACAAGGGATTCTGGGGCCATCCGAGGTCGGTGTCTACGCGATGGGATACAACATTGGTAATCTGATTCTCATGGTGACGACCTCGGTGGAAACCTCGCTTGTACCCGAGTTCTATCGATTGGAGAAAGAGAAGAGATTCGATCAACTGGACAAGCTTGTTCGTCGTTCTATGAAGATCGTCCTCATGGGCTGTACCGCACTGATATTTGGGACAAGGGACGTCTTCCAGATCCTCGTTGACCAGAAATTTTCCCGAGGTGTGGATATTGTCCTACCGGTGGTTGTAGCTAATGTCTTCATGGGTATTTTCCTCATGCACAGGATCTATCTAGACTACCACAAATACAACGGTAAGCTGTCATTCATCTCGATATCTGCTGGAGTCATTAATATTGTGAGCAACCTCATTCTCATACCGTCAATGGGCATTCTCGGAGCCGCTTACTCCACTCTTATCTCATTCATCTATCTGGCGCTGGCATCGAAAATTGCTCTGCTCATTACATCGGACATACCCGTCTTCCGAATGGCGCCTTTCCTTGCAGACCTTGTGATCTTTCTTGGAACCTTGGTACTGTTCTTCACATTTAAGATGGATCAGCTAGGATTTACTCCATCTGGACTATTTTACAGGGCGATACTCTACGTGGTTTTCGTGGTTGTCCTGTTTGGAAACGAGATATACCCTGTACTCAGAGGGTATTTATCAAAGTGATTGATCATCCTTGAGAAACACGTTCAGATAAGAGGTTTAAAGCAAGGATTCGAGTACATCGAGATACTTTGATCCTATGGTTTCTAAGGTATAGTTCTCCTTGACGTAAGAGTTGAGATAGTGACGGTTCTCTCTTCGTTTATCCTTGCTCATCAGCTCAAGTCTCTTAAGATACTGATCTATTTCTTCATGGTCAGGGGTCACAATACCGAATATTTCTCGGTTATCGACCTCTTTCACTAAATTGTTGTAGATGTTGTATGCGTATGATATCACAGGTATTCCGTGGAGCCATGACTGTAGGATCACATTCCCGAATCCCTCGTTCTCCGACGTGGAGACGAAGCACAACGCTCTCCGATAGTACTTGTCCAGTTCCTGTGACGGTGTGTATCCATAGACCTCCAAATTTGGAATCTCCATGGCATGTTTTCTGATCGATTGACTGTACTCAATGTCGTTCAGGTCATCTGGACCGATCATGACGAACTCCCGATCTGGAAATGACAGAGCAAGTTCGAGGAACAGATGTGCCCTTTTGATCGGTCTGAATCCTGCTATCCATAAGACAATGTCACCAGTGATCTTCATGGACTCCACCCTGTGGTCAGGTTGGATGAAATTTGGTATGAAGATCGGGTTCTTCACACCAAGAATGTCCGTTAGGTGTTTTTGACCCTTGTTGATCATGATCACCCTGTTCACTCCCCGGTGCATTCTCATAGCCCATCTCATCAATTTTCCGTGTTTCTCAGGTAGGAGGTCCTTGTCGTTAGCCGCCACAAAGACCACTTTCTTCCTCAATAACCGTGAGTAGTAGTAGCTCAAGGCTGACACGGGGGTGAATCCCCTGAGGTAGACAATGTCTGCTCTGGACCTGAGTATCGACCAGAAAAGAGAGAAGAAGAGGAAGGACATCCTGCTGATTCTGAATAATCTCCCCCTTCTCCTGAAGTTCTCAATCTCTATGGTCTCGAAGATCCTGAAGTCACTCTCTACTCTGTCGTGTATCTTACCAGTTACAAAACTGATCTCCCAGCCATGTTCTCTGAAGAATTTGGCCAGATAGAACTGCTGTATTTCTGCTCCACCCGAGAATTTCTGCTCCTTCTCGAAAAGGATCTTGGAGTTGAGAGAGACGAAGCAAATCTTCTTGGCCATGTGCTATCTACATATAAGATATTCTTAGGTGCTTCTAATGATTTCTGCTTATTCGTTCGGAGAGCATTCTGTGGAACTGGTGCACGCCTTGCTCCCTACTGGGTGAGAACCTCCCCCTGCTGTATCCGGTTGATCCCAGTCCCTTCTGCACACTCTCGACTACCTCTTCGTCCTCTCTCTCCACCCGGTCGAGTCCTGCCCCAGCACCTTTTCCCAGCAACTCTTCCTTCCAGACATAGGTTCTGAAGCTGACTTTGGTCCGGTTGGTCTCGATCGGGTGCACGACATTTAGGGAGAGTCCCCACGGATAGAAGTTCAGCATCGTGTTCGGAAACAGCCAATAGTAGTACGCAGCCACTTCCTTTCCGTAGTCAATATGGTCCTTAGGGAGATCAAAGGTGAGCTCTCCTCCCTCCGCTATGCCAAGCTGGAGATTGCCACCATCGAACAGCTCGGTGGTGTAGCTTCCGTAGTCCAAGACCTCATTGAGTGAAGGATGCACGTAGGGAATGTGAAATCCTTCGAGGTAGTTGTCACAATAGAGGGCCCAGTGGGCATTGACGAGGTAGTCCCTCGACCGATTGGGGTCGTAGGTGAATTCATTGATCGGGAGGAATCCCACTCTGTCGATCACCGGTTTGAGGAACTGCTCAAAACTTATATCTGGATTCAAAGAGCTGAAGACCAGTTTTTCACCGAGGATGCCGAACTCTACTGGTCTAAGATTGTCCTCCTCTGTTGGGAATCCCTCTGCTTCCTCGAACTCGGGCATCGAGATAAACTTGCCCTTGAGGTCGAACTTCTTTCCATGGTATCTGCACCTCAGAGCCCTCGCATTACCTGCCTGCTCCTGTACCAGATTCGCCCTGTGTGTGCACACATTGGAGACACAGTTCACACAGTCATCGAAATCTCTGGTTAGCAGGATTGGCTCATCCAAGAAACCCGGTAGCTGTATCTTAGGGAATACTGATCCGGGTGTCTTGATATCCTCAAAGTCGCAGGTGTAAAGCCATGATCGTCTGAATATCTCGTCCTTGCTTTGCTCGAATATCTCCCTGCTGTAGTAGTATCTACCAGGAAGAGTCTTGGCCTTCCTGATATCCGGATCGACAAAGAAATGGTCCATACCCTATCTACTCAGAGTATGTTATGAAGATATTCCCAGATCGATGGTAGGATTGACCTCTTGGAAGGAGTCTCCCACAATCTGGTGGATTGTCATTTGATTATCGTATTCGCTTAAATCAACACTCAGTTCATAGGCGAGGATTTCCCTGCCCCTGCCTCTCACCGAGAATCCGAATACTTGGAGCTCGACGCCGTTGTGCTCTATGTAATGCTCTACGGTGATCCTAGGGCCTACTCTGATCTGTTTGCCCTTGGAGTTACAGAACACAAATTTGATCCACGGACAACTGACCATATCTTACTAGAGCACCGAACTGACTTATAGAGCTATCCTAATAAAAAATCAACTCTGAAGTAGCTATCCGTCTAAATACGTGCAATCAAACGGATTGAGACAGGTGGTAAGGTTTTTCTTTGGAGATTTCACGGATGGAACTGAAGATGAGTAACGAAGAAGTCGAGCACTACACCAAGAAGGATCTAGTCTACGTAGCTATCTTTATCCTATCACTCTTAGCGATGTGGCTCATAACTACAATATTCAACAATTTCAGGACTGGAACCTGGGACATGACCTCCATTTACCCAAATCTTACACCAGAGGTAATGACCTTCTACGGTTTGTTCTTTCTCTCACCCCTCTTTTTCCTCGCGATCTACTACTTCGCAGTGAGTGTGAAGGAAGGACTCCTGTTCATGATTTCAGTAGCACGTGGTTCTCAGGCATAATTCCTAGGTCTTGGTTACCAACTCCTGAATGAACTGAAGTATCTCCTTGTTCCCTTGGAGTAGAATTGACAATTCGCCTAAGGGATTCCCCGATAGGTCGAGGTAGAGCAGTCGTTTTGTGGAGTTGAATAAATCCTGTGGAAGTGACCTGATCTGGTTTTCTGAGAGATCGAGATGTTCAAGAGACTCTTGCCTACTCAGGATAGACTGGGGGAGTGATTTTATCCCCGTGTTCCTCAAGCTGAGCTCCAGAAGCTTGGTGTTGTGGGTGAACACCTCTTCGTCCAGTTCTTCAAGCTGGAGGTTCTCAGCATCCAGTTGCAATAGCTCGGTTGAATTGCGCAGGTTCGGAAGCTTCGTAAGTGGATTATCACTCAGATATAAGAATTTCAAGCTCGGTAGCTGGATCTCTATCTCTTTGACATCGTTTCTCCTAACATCGAGCAGCTCGAGGTTGGGGAGGGATATCCTGATCTCTTCAAGCTGGTTGGAATTGAGTCTCAGCTGTTTGAGTGATGTCATCTCTTCCACCATACTTGGCACCTTGAGCAACCCTGCTTCGCTCAGGTCTAGACTAGTGATCTCTCCCCGCAAGACCTGAGTGTAGTGTGAGTCCAAGATGGTGTCTGGTAGATCAAATTCTTGAACAAAAGTTGTCAGCGTCTCGTAAGCCTTGATGTTTGCGTCGAGGAAATCCAAAAATTCAGAGAGGTCGAATTCGTCATCGAA
>JALWRB010000505.1 GCA_027077875.1 Candidatus Heimdallarchaeota archaeon | reverse complement strand
TTCAGCTTCATAGACCGGGTACATTCTCCATTAAAGAGGGACGGATGCTAAAGAGTAAGCTCTCAATTGGGTATCTCAGTCAGAGACCACAGACCCAAGTTCTCACGTTCAGTGTTCGTGAAGAGCTGGTCACCCCACTGTCATTCAGGAGGGTCGACAGGACGATTAGAAGGAAAAAAATAGAAGAACTGTCAAAGACATATGGTATAGTCGATATTCTCGGTCGAGACCCTCACCGACTTTCAAGCGGTCAGCAGCAGTTCATCATCTCACTGGTCAATCTCTCAATGGACGCAGACCTGATACTACTGGACGAACCCTTTGCTCTGTTAGACTCCGAGAATCGGGATCTACTGATTGATGGACTGAGGTTTATCAAGCAGAAGGGGATTGCTCTCATAATAGTAAGCCACAATATCATGGGTCTGGACGAGTTGGTAGACAGATCCTACAGACTATCGGATGGGTTGTTACGGAGTTTCTCACCTGTGTATCCAAAACCTATCAACCCAGTCATGGTAGAGTTCCGAGGTGTACCAATGAGTCTAGATTTCCTTGAACTCGGATATGACAACCCATTGCTCCTCTTCGAGGATCTAGTCCTTCCAGACAGGGGGTTGATCCTGGTCAACGGGCGTAATGGTTCGGGGAAGACACTTTTCCTGCTCACTCTTGGAGGAATTCTTAAACCAAAGAGAGGTAGAATTCCTGATTGGATGAGGGGGGACTCCTATCTTGTTCTCCAAGATTCACATCTGATGTTCTGGAGACCGACCATACGTGAGGAATGGTATGCAGTTTCTGATAAAGCTCCACCTTGCAGCATAGAACCCATTCTCGATCGGGTGCCCCTCTCACTCTCTCCTGGAGAACTCAAACTCTTCGCACTCAACCTAGCTTTCAATTCCAGCAAGTCTATACTTCTTCTTGACGAACCTAATTACGGGCTCGACGAAGAGAACAGAACTCAACTGGTGGGGATGATTAGAGATAATATAGCAGATCGGCTAATTATTCTAACCACGAACGATGAGCTTCTCCGCAATGATTTGCTTCGTGATTCCTCACTTCTGCTCAACCTTGAAGATCATAGGAGGGGTGACTACGAATAACATCCTTGTCGTAGGTGAGATCGAGCGGGGACTTGCAACCGAACTCAACGCAGTCACCAAGCTCTTCATCGGTCTAAGCTTTTCTCTCCTCGTAGTCCTCCAAAGTAGTCTGCTCCCAGTGCTCGTCGTTCTTGTGGGGATATTTTTCGTCAACTTCATCATATACGGTATCCGCAGGACTTCGGGAATAATTTACAGTATCAGACACCTTCTAGTCCTCGTCCCGCTCTCCGTCTTCCTCTTTCTCTTCTCATTCGACCTGTCCACCAGAATTAATCTTACACTTTCCACCACTATCAGGTTGGTCAGCATCACCCTTGCCTTCTCTCCACTCAGTAGATCCACCACACCAGACGACCTCCTCTCAGGGCTTCTATCCATTCGTCTACCACCGCTTCTCTCTTGGATCATAGTGTCGACGTACAGACAGAGCATCTTCGTCCTTGAAGAACTGCAGGTCACATCTAAGCTCTACCTCAGGGACGCTCCTTCTGGAAAAATTGCGAGCATACGTTATTACTCAGACGCTGTGGTCAAACTTCTGGTAATTGCTTATGGGAGGGCTATTGTTAGAAGCAAGGAATATGCAGACACACTCATGGTGAGGGGATGGACGGGAGCTCACCGAGACCTGCCACTAGAAGCGTCTAGTTTCTCGCTAGTCGACATCATTTTCATTTCCCTAGTGTCTGTGTTTTCCATCTTAATGTTCGTTCTCTATTGAACAAGATTATTAATACCGACAACGAGGTAAATACGTGCTTGGTCTAGAGGAGTATGAGATCACCTTCCGAAATTATGATGGTAATGAGCCCAACTATACCGAATTCAGTGACTACTACGCTGATCTTCACGATTACTACCTGAAGAAAGGGGTGGACGATGTCAACTCCAAGGTCATCTCGTACTTCTTCGAGGGAATGAAAGAGCTAGTGGATGGCGATATTCTATTCTGGGACAGGAACTACATCGATGCACAGATGAAGTACGCTGAGAGCAAGAAATTCATACAGAGGTTCGAGAGGAGCCGAGGTATCGAGGCACGTCTGGACCTCCTCGCAGATCGGATACTGCAGAGGATCGAGGGTATGATCAGCCTTTCCCAGGCCATGCAGTTCAAGGATCCGAAGACTCGACAGAACCTTCTCTCGTCAGCTCTTGAACATTTCAATGCAGAGACCAAGATTGCGACCGAGATGGGTGAGACAATCTCTGCGATTGTTGGTTATGCCCGAGCGCTAAAGGTAGAGTCTGTGTACTGGCAGGATCAGAGCGAGCTCATACGTGAGACTGACTCCTTCGAGGCGAAGAAGCTGATGATGAAAGCTCGGCTCAAGATCAAGCAGGCTGCCTTCATTGATATGAAGAATCAACGTGAAGCTGAGATGGTTGAGAACATGCTCGACGATCTCACGAAAGAACGGATACTTGTAAAGGCAGAGATCCTTGGAAACAAGGCGATTATCGCCTCAGAAGAGGGTGACTATGACAATGCGATCACCTTCTACAAGCAGGCGA
>JALWRB010000504.1 GCA_027077875.1 Candidatus Heimdallarchaeota archaeon | reverse complement strand
CCTCATGACTCTTTCGGTAGATTAAGCCCAGTCTAACTAAGTGAATCACAAATGCTCCAGAGACATATCCCCACAGGATAAGTACAACCTGCTTCTTAGTACTCCATGGAAGTACAAATGAGTCCAAGAACTTGATGAATAAGCCCGACACCACGAGAATAATCAAACCAAACCACGCCGATGAACCTTCGTGATATCTACACACAGAGACTCGTAGGTCTGGTCGATAGTATATCTCGATTGAACTCTCTGTCTCCTCAATGCGGTACATCTATAACTTCCTCCTCAAAATGGATAATCCCCTCATGACAAGACCCACGATAAAGCTACTGGTAGCTAGAAGCATATAGGGAGCAACGTATGCTATTAATCTTGACGCCTCTAATACCTGTTGATCCTTTGATTTTGGTAATCTCACATCAAATCCAATATAGAATGTCAATGCAGCGATAATTCCTAAGAGACCGGATAGGTGCATTAAGGACGGATTATTTACCATATCAGTAAAGAAATCTTTACCGAAGGTGAATGCTTCAAGAAATCCTGCAACGTACGTGAGAATTGAACCTGCTGAACCATACAGTCCTATACCCTTCAATACTTTCCATGCACGAAGCCAATTAAAATTCTCTCCTAGTTCTTTCAACACCAATTTTGAAGCTTTGTTTGCCATATTAATATTGCCAACCGTATTCTTTGCAATATTATCTGGATTGTTTGTCCGAATCGTTGCCTTCTTGTCATGTTGAGCAATTTTTGCCTTCAAGATAATAAAGAGTAAGGACCCAAACATTGTTGAAAATACTGAGTTCATATCGGCTATCTCAACAAAGTTGTCTTTATCACTCCACTCTACTAAAGAGAGAACGGACGTAAGGATCTGAATCAACAAGAGTGCACCACTCAGACCTTGTACAGCTAAAAGGTTCTTGTCACTCAAGGTACGTGAGCTCCAAGCCATCAAACCTGCACCTGTGATCATTGCCAATTGGTTAAAAATAGTTATAGACTGGAGGGATAGTGTCTCCACCGAAAATTCCGATAAGAATATAGGATTCCTGAAGAAAATTATGCGGTGGGTTATGAGATCAGATCGAATAAGTATCCCTACTCCCGAAGAATTGCTTGTGGTCTCAAATTGAATGACAAGGTCGGATCCGAAGTACAACTCTTTCACTCCCTGTACTTTTTGGAACGAAAAGTTGGGAAGGAATGAGGGTACAATTGATAAGACCATATCAATTAGGAAAGATATTGTGCTTTCTATTCCCACATTAATCGCGGTCATTACCTTTTCCTGAATATAGTTACTTGCTGCCACAATCCCGTCCCAAGCCTTGCTCAGCCCGTCCTTCACCCGCTGCAGAGCAGTGCTCACACCTGTGAATATCCCGGCCACGACATCCGCTAGGGTCTTGTCGCCCATTACGAAGTCCCAGAGTGCGGATACCCAGGAGTTCCCTGCAATATATGTCTCGTGGATCCACTGTGCAAAGATAAGAATACCTGCCTTTGCTACTGCGAAGTAGTTCATAGAGCCGGTAGTACTATTGTATCCAATCTCGTTTCTGAGCGCTTCGTCACCGGTGATGAGGTTCGCGAGCATCGTCTTCCTCTGCTCAGTATTGTACCAGTTAATGATCCTCTCGACCGAACCAAAGCCGTACTCGTCGACATACCTCCAGATCACATCCGCCAGCTTGTACTCGGTCCAACCAAACACTGTGTAAGTGAGCATGCTGAAGATCTTGTCCTTGACTCCGTTCTTGAAGTCAGTGAACTGGGCAGTGATCTTTTCCAGGAGGAGGTTCACGTCGAATATTCGGTTCTTCGTAGGTTCCTCAAAGTCCACTAATCGCATTGGTTCTCTTGCATCGGGAGGTACCAGCGCAGTTGACCTCTCATTCTTGGTGTTGAGGTTGAAGCCGGAGCCCATGACCAAGGCCCTAATCTTATTATTTGATAATCTGTATCGCTGGTACTCCTCGACGTTGTCGACCATTTCGAAGATTCCTGAGGGTTCAGTATATCCTGACAACTGTACGATGACAAAGGGATCCAGTTGATGTGGGGTTCTTGTTGTCCTCTCTTCTTCGGAAGGACAATCCAGTCCTGGTACTATACAGGGAGATACCTCCACGGTTGTGTAAGTGGTAAGGTGGGCTTCCATTTTAAGCAGAAATGATACGGGATCTGTACCTAGATTAAGTGTATACCTGTATCGAACAAGCTCATTATTAGAACCTGCATCCCGTGACACACTACTTGGAGCGATTGCTGTTCCTCCTTCGAGATATAGTGCAAAGTTTGTCTTGTCTGTTCCCAGAATGGTTATTGTCACTTTTCCGTTGTATCTAGGTCTCAGCACAAAACTAGCCATGTATCCCCTGCTGTCCGCAAGAGAAAAATTTCCATCTTTATCAACGACCTTACTGTACGTCAGCTCAGCTGCGTTCGCTCCATTGATGGTGTCCCAGTACGTTGAGCCTGCAATCAACTTCTCACCAATAATGGAACCTCCATTAGTCGCGGAGTAGGTCTGCGCGGTGATCGGGGGAGTTGACGCCAGAGATCCAGAGATGGGGAGACCACCTATAGCTATCATCTGGTTCAGGTAGTACCTCGCACCGACCTTGG
>JALWRB010000503.1 GCA_027077875.1 Candidatus Heimdallarchaeota archaeon | reverse complement strand
ACGTCCCACGCTGTCTCCATCCCGATGATCTGCGGACCCCACTGAACAGGCCAGTCCGGATCGTTGGGGACGTAAGAAGCCTGCACGTAGAAGTTGGGCTCGACGTAGTCCACCGCTGGCAGACCGCTGGCCTCGCTGACGAAGCCGTCCAACATCACAACCGGAACCTCGACAAGAAAGGCCGAGATCGTCGGATCGGTTTTCAGAACCTTGGCGTCGTACCTCCTGAGTGTGTCGCGGAGCTCTGGACTGTAGCCGTAGGCCGTGAACTTCACCGTGACCTCTATCCTCTTCTCCGTGACCTTCACGAATGCGTTGTCAGGGACTGCGGGAGAGAGGGAACCACCGATGGACTCCCTGATCTCCTTCCACTGGACGATCGACTCCGGCAGCTCCACCTGGGTCTCTATCGGATCCCTGAATGACATGGGAGTGGTATCTACACCCACTGGAGGTTCCACAGTGGACGGTGTGGACTCCACCTTGGGTATGTATTGTGAATAGTCCGACTGGACACTATTCGTCACCTGCTCCCCCGCAGGTGTGGCGTCCTCGCGTTGTGCGAGGGTGTTCCCCGTGGTCGCGAACGGCGATCCCACGAGTAGTAGGGTGATAATTAACACTTTTAGAATGCTCTTCATGGTTACACACCAGTACAATTTGGAAAAATTGCCGAAATTGTACCGATCCATGTTCGCAAATGAAATTTATAAAGATTTTCACAAAATGATCAGCAAATGGGAAAAATATTTCGTAGATCAAACAAGGTATTTCGAACAATATGGTATTTTTCCACAAATATTTCCCACGTCTGTTTTCACACAAGTGTATGAGGTATCAAGAGAATTTAACTCCATAGATAGTAACTGTAGGGTAAATTATACGTTACGGGTATTATTCAATGTAATTCGTGAATAAACCTATACCTTTGAGCTACTGGTACAAATTTCAGTACCTCATACGATAGTAAAAAAATTTAACCAATCTGGTCACCACCCATACAACCTAGAACTGAAACTGTGCATGTTCAAACATTGGGATCAAGAGTGAAGATGGGCAGCTGCGTCGGAGTTACGGACGAATAGGGCTACAAGGATGAGCGCTGAACTCGCGGATAGTGGGAACAGGAGTTGTGCGCAACCAAACTGGTTGACGAGCCATTCAAGAAGGGTGGCTACTATAGCGAGAACCAGAGGAATGCTCATTGCAAGGTATGCGATTAGAACTCCTGTCACAACCCGTGTCAAACCCATCTCGAATTCCCTATGTATCTTTGACAATTGGTTTTCACCAACTCCAAGGTACCCAAGCGTCTCGACAAGGGAAGACCAGAGTATCATGAGATCCCGACGATGCCGTACTACAATCAACAGAGCGAAGAGACCAGCCACCACACTAAGCAGAGTGAAGCCGAGATAGAGCGTGGACCTATACTCATCGCTGAGTATCTGATTCTCGAGGAAGATCGTCGTGAAGGAAGAGTATGTAGTATCTGACGTGAGGATTTGTCTGAGCTCCGTATCTGCATCAATCGAGAGGTACTTCACAAGTATGATATCTCTCAAAAGATCGGAGGGGTACTTGCTCAGGTTAAACATCTCCAGACTCACAACAGTGAAGGTGGGGATAACACCATGCCTTTCAAAGGTTATTGGAATACCTGGAATGCTCCCGATCTCTCCCACATCCTTGTACCTTGGGGGGACAACACCGTCTCCGTCCGATCTAAGTGCGTACTTCGTATCAGTATCTAGCTTAGAGATCTCCTCCCTCCAATTCCCACCAGTGGTCACCACTTGGAGGAATGACGGAATATCAATAGCAATGATCGGTCGCACACTTTCGACAAGGACGACTCTGGTGTACATCAGGTCCTCTGATTTGTCGAGCAAGGAGGTGATATTCTCCGAGACCACCCCATTTATGTTCACGTCTGAACCGACGCTGAAGGTGACCTTGTCGTCATTTGTCGCCACGTACACGGGTGCAATGATGGAACTGGAGATGATAGAACCGACTAGGAGAGCCAAGATAACTGGGCTGAATCTGTTTCTCCTCACATACCTCACGTACTGTGACATGAGAACTGCTTTTTCAAGTGCAATACTCCTTGGCTTCATATTGATCCGGTCTTGAAGGGCATCTGTAAGAATGATGATCCCGACTGGTATCAGAGAGAGTAGAAAGGTTAAAGAGAATATCAACGTATCAAAATTGCCCGAGATTGGTGGCAGGATATCAATGAGGAGCAGTGCTGTGTACGCAACTCTGATTCTTGTGATTGAGACCTGGCCTGTCGGAGCGACTAGTGACATCTCCCTCATGTATAGTATACCTGCAAGAATCAGTGGTAGATTGAGGAGCCCAAAGAGAGCTGATGTCAGTGGAAGTATCGCGGAGCATATCGCTGCGACTACCAGCAGAACCGCGGTTGGAATTATACCGATCACAGCTGCACGAGCACCGATCGTAGCTATGACCTGTTGCCGTTTTGCCCCCATGTTCTTAAGATAATGATAGGATCTGGAGTTCTCTCCGACGTTGTTGTTGAAGAAGTATATCCCGAATAGAAGGATGTTCGTCATCGATATCACCATCAATATACGATCTATATCCTCGAAAAGTAGGATCTCGTAGTAAAGATTCAAGTCTGAATGGTAGAAACCGGAATCTTTCTCAATAAACTGGTAATCTGGATCTGCATTTGAAATCACACTTCTATATATCTGTGCAATTTCATTATAGACCTCGGAGTAATCCTTGGACAGAACTCTCTCCTTGAGCCTCGAGAAGAAACGAATGGTGACGGTGAGGGATTTTATTTGGGAGAACCCTGCGTATTTATCGCTCATGTCGTATGCTTCCTCAAACTGCCTGATTGGCAAGTACAGGACAGGAGTCGATATTTTTGGATTATGGAGTACCCTGTCGACGTACAGACTGAGATTCAGGAAGCTCTCACCTGCAGGTTTGGCCGTCATATTGTCAGTGATTATGCTGATATAGGTTCCCCGTGCGTCTTCTTTCACGTAATCTTGATCCCCAGTGGGCGTGAACAGGTACAATCCCTGAGGACTGAACAGTGAGGTAGAGGGATTGGTCTGGAGAAGCTCAGACGTCTCCTTGAGGATGATACTGAAGATCTCCAGCTTAGTGGTATTTTGTTCTATCCGAGTTTCTGTGATCAAGCCGACATTTGCAATGTATCGAGTGACATTTTCTCTGTTGATCTCGACAATCGGATGGTTCCAGAGGAGAGATTCTTCGTACAATCGCTTCTCCAGAGCATGTACATCGCTGAAATCCTGCTGCTCATTCCTTGTCTCCAGTGTAACCGAGTAATCGAACCCTTCCTCACCAATCTGGGTAGTTACAAATTCCTCCCTTCCATAGGAGATGGAGAAGAACATAAGGAAGGTCAATACAGACACGACTATTACGATGAGAAGGTCCCTATAGAATCCCCTCATCAGAAACGTCGGTAGCTTGGATCTCCATATTAGCATAGCAAAGAAGATCGTGAAGACACCAATGTCAAGAACAAATGTCCACATTGCAATTTCCGCGGTTAATCCGATAGCGACGATTGTTAGTAACATCGTCAGGAGGAGGTAGGGTGAATAATCGTTTCCCCTCCTTTTTGGTTTTTGTAACATCAAAGCACCTTACTCCATCTCAGAAAATGGTGTTCTTCAGCTACAATACTCAAGGCCATACTACCGACCCTCTTAACAAACTGATCCTTAGTTTCATGTTAAATAGTAACCTGCTTTTCATGATAAACAACACTAAACTTTACTAATTAATTTTCGTTTAAATATATATCCCATTTGTTCAATTGCTCTTCGACTATTCTATCGAAAATCACTCCTAAAGTTAACACCAGCTCTGTCAAGTGATCAACAACAGTAGCCAATTCCACAAACGGTGCTAGTTCAATCTCAATAAATGATTTGATCTTACTCTTAATATTTTGAATGGCATTATTTCCTTTTATATATTCTTTATAACGAGAGATTATTTTTATTGGATTTAGTGTTGATTTGTTTGGAATAAGAGATTGGATAATTTTCTCGAATATCCCTAAGAATATTTCATACAGTATCTCCATAGTTCTTTCAAATTTATTTGACCATAGATTTTTTGGTCTCTTGATGTTAGGTGTTCTTTTCCGATATTGTTTAATGAAATCGACTATTGGTTGTCTATGTGCTACTAGATTGCGTAGAAAAATAAAATGATCTAATTCTTTAACTAACGTTTTGAGTTCACTAATTTTCTTATATTTAATTGATAATGATTCCAGAACTGCTTTAAGTTTCCTGCTTGGATTTGAGAAGTTCAATATATCCGTGGTTAACTTTATTTCTGAAAATCTGTCTGCTTTCAACAAATGAATAAGTAGATCTTTTATTCTCTCATCATAATACGCTTCTGTATACGAATAAATGGAGAATATGTGGATTCCAATTAATCTTTTAATGTCTGGAAGTACTTGGTTTTCTATTTCAATAATATCTGAGGGATCAATTTTATTACAAAAGGTTCGATATTTTTCTATCAAAGTCTCAACAATTCTATCATAAATTTCACTTAATTCTTTTTCAGAGAGGTTGTAGGAATCTAGATTAAAATTAGGGTCGATGAGGCTTGTAGATTTACTAATATAATCTAAATACGAAGTTATTATTTCTTTATACTCCTGATTGGAAATTAGATCTGATTTCAAAAAGTTTAGCAATTGACTTATTTCATCTGGTGAGAAGTACGATGGGATTTTAATTAGAGGGGATTTTAACTCCAATAAATCAATCGAAATAGCCTTACGAACAACAAATTTCATTAACCTATTGATCTCTTCAAAGTATGATTTTCCCTCTTCAGAAATGAAAACATTGTAGAATGAAAATAGCTCGTTTTCTTCCTTATGACCTTCTAGTTTATTGTCATTACCTTGTATTTCCTTACTAGTTTGAATTACTTCTAGTAATTCATTAACAATTCTAGATACCTCCTCCTGAGAAATTATTGGTAAATCCATGACCTATTTTCTCTCCTCTGTTGAATTAATCGTTATGTTATATAATTTTTTCAATTTTACATAGTTTATTTAGTGATAATTAACATAAATTGAACCATTGATAGGGCAGAACGATCAGCTGCATCCAGTCGTGTTTCCGCACTCGGAGCAGGTGTAGCAGGAGCCGGATCTCAGGGCGATGCCACCGCAGTACAGGCACATCTGCGTGTCTCCATAGGCCTCCCTCATCTTGTCCTGCACGCTCTTCTTGGGCTCCTCCTCCACGCTCTTGACCAGAGAGCCACCGTTCTTGTAGCCGTTGTTGGACTGCAGGGAGAACGGCCTCTCCTCCTCGGGCAGGAACTCCAAAGCCATCCACCTAAAGATGTAGTCGATGACGCTGGACGCCGTGGGGATGTCGTCGTTGGCGGTGAAGCCCGAGGGCTCGAACTTGGTGTGGATGAACTTGTTGACCAGCACGCTCAGCGGCACCCCGTACTGCAGGGCGAGAGACATGAGCACGGCGAAGGAGTCCATGATACCGCCGAGGGTGGATCCCTGCTTGGACATGGTGATGAAGACCTCGCCGGGGGAGCCGTCGTCGTACATACCGACTATGATGTAACCCTCGTGCGCATCAACCTCGAACTTGTGGGTCTTGGACTGCCGGGTAGGCTTGAGCTTTCTCCTGTAGGGTGTGCGAGCTGCGATGTCGTACTTGCTCAGCACCTCCTTCTCACCGTCCTCCTTGGAGGTGTTCAGCGGCTGTAACCTCTTGGAGTTGTCCCTGTAGATAGCGACGGCCTTGACTCCGAGCTTCCATGCCTCGATGTAGACCTGTGAGATCTCCTCCACGGTGGCATTCTCCGGCATATTCACGGTCTTGGAGATCGCGCCCGAGAGGAAGGGCTGTGCGGCTGCCATCATCTTGACGTGGCCCATGTAGTGGATCGAACGCTTGCCGTTGGGGCTCTTGAAGGAGGTGTCGAAGATGGGGTAGTGGGACTCCTTGACGTAGGGTGCCTTCTCGATAGTCCCCTTCTCCAGTACGTACTCCATGATCTCCTCGGTCGCTTCCTTGGAGTAGCCCAACCTCTTGAGGGCCAGCGGTACGGTCTGGTTGACGATGGTCATGTAACCACCTCCGACGAGCTTCTTGTACTTGACCAAGGCGATGTCCGGCTCGATCCCGGTTGTGTCTGCGTCCATGAGGAAGCTGATGGTTCCCGTGGGTGCGAGCACGCTGACCTGGGCATTCCTGTACCCGTGGCGAGTGCCCATCTTGTAGGCCTCGTCCCAGACCTCCTCGGCGTACTTGAGGAGCCCGTCATCCACGGAGGGGTACTTCTTGATCCGCTCGTAGGCAGCGTCCCTGTGCATCTGTATGACCTCGAGCATGGGTTCGCGGTTCTTGGCAAAGCCCTCGAACGGCCCCATGATCCGTGCCATCACTGAGCTGTGCAGATAGGCCCTCCCAGTGAGGATTGAGGTCATCACGGAGGCATAGTTCCTGCCCTCGTTGCTGTCGTAGGGCAGTCCGAGGGACATGAGCAGGGCACCGAGGTTGGTGTAGCCCAGACCGAGTGTCCTGTAGATGTGTGAGTTCTTCTCGATCTTCTCGGTGGGGTACGAGGAGTTGCCGACGATGATCTCCATGGCGGTGATGAGGATGTCGATGGTGTGCAGGTAACCTTCGAGGTCAAAGGTGCCGTCCTCCTTCCTGTACTTGAGCAGGTTGATGCTGGCAAGGTTGCAGGCGGTGTCATCGAGGAAGACGTACTCACTGCATGGGTTGCTGGCGTTGATGGGTCCCGAGTTCTTACAGGTGTGCCACCTGTTGATGGTGTCCTTGTACTGCAGACCTGGATCACCGCAGATGTGGGTGGCCAGCGAGATCTCCTCGAGGATGTGTGAGGCGTCGTAGGTGTTTGCAGGTTCTCCGGTGGTGACCTTGCGTGTCGTCCACTTTCCTCCCTCCACCACCTTATTCATGAACTCGTCCGAGACCCTGACCGAGTGGTTGGCGTTCTGGAAGAAGACGCTGGAGTAGGCCTCTCCCGTGAAGCTACCGTCGTAGCCTGCGTCGATGAGGGCCCATGCCTTCTTCTCCTCCTTGACCTTGCTCTGTATGAACTCCAAGACGTCGGGGTGCGAATCGTCGAGCAGTACCATCTTGGCAGCTCTACGGGTCTTCCCACCCGACTTGATTGTGCCGGCGAAGGCATCAAAGCCCTTCATGAAGGATACAGGTCCCGAGGCCTGCCCTCCAGTGGACAGCAGCTCGTCCTTGGATCTGAGGACCGAGAGGTTGACTCCCGCACCTGAGCCGTACTTGAAGAGCATTCCCTCAGTCTTGGCCAGCTCGAGGATGGACTCCATCGTGTCCTCCACACTGTTGATGAAACAGGCAGAGTTCTGAGGTTTCGGAACTGTGCCCATGTTGAACCAGACTGGGGAGTTGAAGGCAGCGTACTGGTGGAGTAGGATGTGCGTGAGCTCCATGGCGAAGATGTTCGCTGTCTCGTAGTCTGCGAAGTAGCCGTCCTTGACTCCCCACTCCTTGAGGGTGAGGACGACCCTGTCTATGAGCTGCTTGAGACTGGTCTCTCTCTGCGGGGTGTTCATCTTGCCGTGGAAGTACTTGGATACCACGATCTGTGTTGCGTTCAGGCTCCAGAAATCGGGGAACTCGATGTCCTTCTGCTCGAAGATGACCTCCCCCTTCTCGTTAGAAACCTTTGCCGTCCGCAGTTCCCAGTTGACGAGATCGTACGGGTGGCTCTGCGGGTTGGTGTAGAACCGCTTGAATACCAGACCGCTATTGGAAGAATTTTCCACTTCCTGTATGTTTTCTTGTTCCATAATACCACTCAAATTTTGGTAAATTCGAAGCGACTTTAGAAGGTTAAAAGAGTTTCCTCTAAAATCAAGCATTTCACTCCGCGGATGCCCTGAACAATGTTTCAGATGTTTCTGTCACACAGCAGACCGGGGAGATATATACTGTGCACACAGTAGCTATTCTCTCAGTCCTACTCAGGGAATCGACCTCGCACGCTGTGCACTGGATTTCTTCCGTGGTTCGAGTTATTTCGAATTTCCGTGAGTTCCTCGTAACTTGATCATTTAAACACCTGAACTGAGCCGTGTAGACATCCTAGAAATTGGCGGTTTTTGCGCATACCCCTTTGGATCACAAATAGTAAATTTGTGCTGAACTCTACGTAATGTATTGGTCCCTTGCTGTTCTTAACTGCTAGCTGTCTCCAGACCTTCACCTGAAACAAATGAACATAAGTGGGTTTACCTAAGTTTATTATATCCCGAAGTGGGCATTAGACAGGATGGAGAAGAGATTCGCAAGGCACGAGTATGTGACCGAGGGGATGGGGAAGGAGCAGCTCTACTCCGAACTGACAGAGCCCGTACGCAGGTGGCTCGAGGGAGCGATATCCTCCCTCAATCGGTTACAGCTCATCTCCGTCCCATTGGTACTGGAGCACAGATCTACTCTTATTCTCGCTCCCACTGGCTCTGGGAAGACGCTTGCCTCCTTCCTCGGTCTCATCGACCGATTGGTCGCGATGTCGATAGAAGGGAGGCTTGAGGACAGGATATATGCCGTATACGTCTCTCCTCTACGGGCTCTGAACAATGACATTCACAAGAACCTCCAGCTCCCACTCGAAGGAGTTCGAGAGTTCCTACCCGAGGGTGCAACACCGGTGAGATCCGCAGTGCGTACGGGAGACACGACGACATACGAGAAGTCAAAGATGCTGAGACGGCCACCTCACATCCTGATCACCACCCCCGAATCGTTAGGGATCGTCCTCGCTTCCCAGAAGTTCTCTGAACACCTCAAGGGAGTAGAGTGGTTACTCGTCGACGAGATCCATGCCCTCGCATCGGATAAGAGAGGGGTCTTCCTCTCCCTCATGATGGAGTGGCTGGAGACGCGCACTGACAGACCCCCTACGAGGATCGGGCTATCTGCGACCATCTCCCCCATTGATGGCATAGCAAACTTTCTCATGGGCAGTCACGAGGACGAGCGTGTAGTCCACATCATCGACTACGGGACGGTGAAGCAACTGGAGGTTGAGGTTGTCACGCCACCAACCCAATTGGGTACCGTCTTCAGCTCCTCAGTCGTCCACGAACACGTCAAGATCATACAGGATCTACTGGAGGAGAACCAAACATCGATCGTCTTCGCCAACACCCGTAACTGGAGTGAACGGGTTGCCAGGGACCTCGTGACGAGGGATTCCGACTTGGAGGGTAAGATCGCCGTCCACCACTCCTCTGTCGACAGGGAACTCAGGTTCGAGATCGAGGACAGGATGAAGCGCGGTGAGCTCAAAGCCATCATCACCTCCGCCTCTTTAGAACTGGGAATAGACGTGGGATCAATCGATCTGGCAGTCCAGATGAACTCCCCGAAGTCGGTGAATAGGGCACTGCAGAGGTTCGGACGGGCAGGTCACTTCTTCATGTCAGTTTCTCGGGGAAAGTTCCTTGTATCCAGCCTCGACGAGCTTCTGGAGATCACAGCCATCGCCCGGTTGTGCCTCGATGGTAGTCTCGACGAGATTCATATCCCAACAAACGCGGAGGACGTCCTCGCACAGTTCGTTGTGGGTCTCACGGTCGACAAGAACTGGAGTGTCTCCGAACTATACGAAGTTGCAACACGTTCGTTCAACTACAGCTCCTACCCCGAGGAGAGATTCACCCGTCTCATCGAGTCCATGAGCAACCCTCTGAGCCCAGATGAAAACTGGAAGTACGGCAGAATCTGGTACGATTCCTCGACAGGTACGGTAAGCCGCAAGGGCTACCAACGTCAGAACTTTATGATGAATATAGGGACTATCCCCGATACCAGCAACGTAGAGGTGGTTTTGGAGAGCACACGGGATAAGATCGGTAACCTCACAGAGAGCTTCGTTGAGAACCTCACTGCAGATTCGGTCTTCATCCTCGGAGGTAGGGCGTTGCGGTACCTCAGGACGGTGGGTAACAAGGTCATCGTCAGGGAAGCGTACAACTCCCTCCCTACGGTACCCAGCTGGTGGGGTGAGGCGATGGGACGGTCGCTAAACGTCTCGTACGAGATCGGGAGGATGCTTGAGAGATTTGTCCAAGAGCTGGATCGTAGGTTCGAGGACGAGGACGACAAGATCAAGTACCTCACCAAGTACTACCAACAGCACTACCCACTAACCGAAGAAGACACTCAGCTCTTGGTAGATTTCCTGTACAACCAGCATAGGTCGGGAGGTCTTCCCAACCTGTCACGGATGATCGTGGAGAAGTACCAAGATCCTGCAGGGCGGATGATAGTAGTGGTGCTCTGCATATTCGGACTGGGTGTCAATATTCCGCTGGCACAGGCCTACGCAAAAGCAGTTTCGGAGCGAATAGGGACGAATGTGGGCCTCACAGCTACCGACA
>JALWRB010000502.1 GCA_027077875.1 Candidatus Heimdallarchaeota archaeon | reverse complement strand
TCTGTCTGGATACTGATTAGAGGCTGGTCTATCTTCACCTTGTCTCCGACCGAGACGAGGATCTCTGCGACTTCTCCCTCGTGAAGCCCTTCTCCAAAATCAGCGAATTTTATCTCTGTTCTCATAATCCACACCTCAGTAGTTGAACGACTCCCGAATTGCCTTGAGCACCCTTCCAGTACTTGGCATGTATTCATGTTCTAGAACGAATGGGAATGGAGTATCATATCCAGTCACCCGGAGAATTGGTGATTCCATGTACTCAATCCATCTCTCACCGACAAGAGCGGAGAGCTCCGCACTGAAACCAGCTGTCTTCGGAGCTTCAGTGACGCTGATGAACCTTCCAGTCTTCTTAACAGAAGTCCCGATGGTCTCAATATCTAGTGGAACGATTGATCTGAGATCAATGACCTCACAGCTGATCCCTTCCTTCTCAGCCTCTTCTGCGGCATCCAAAGCCACATGGAGCATGGCACCAAATGAGACTATGGTGACATCATATCCCTCCTTGACGATGTTCGCCTTACCCAGAGGCACTTCGTATGACTCCTCAGGAATATCTTCCTTGAATGCTCTGTAGATCCTCTTTGGTTCCATAAACAGCACAGGGTCATCATCTTTGATAGCAGAGATAAGAAGCCCCTTGGCGTCGTAAGGATTGGAGGGAACTACAACCTTGATACCAGGGGTGTGGGCAAAGTATGCCTCTGGACTCTGACTGTGATAATGAGCTCCCTTCACACCACCACCGTACGGTGAGCGGATGACCATTGGTGCGGGGAACAGTCCACCCGACCTATACCTGAACTTGGCGAGCTCAGAGAAAATCTGATCAGCTGCAGGCCAGATGAAGTCTATAAACTGTATCTCTGCAATGGGTTTAAGACCAGCAACTGCCATACCGACTGCAAATCCTACGATACCTGATTCACTCAAGGGGGTGTCAATGACCCTCATCTCACCGAACTCATCGATGAGACCACGAGTTGTTCCAAAGACACCACCATTGGGTCCCACGTCTTCCCCGAGGACTAGGACGTCGGGGTTCTCCCTCATCTGGAGCTCCATTGCGTTGTGTATTGCCTCAATGATGTTCATCTTCACCATACTTACATCTCCTCCTCCGCAAAGCTCAGTAGCTCCTCTTTCTGTTCCTGTAGGAACGGAGGAATTTCCTTGAAGACGTCATCGAACATGGTTGAAAGCTCAGGCTTAGGGAGCTTATCAGCCTCGTCGACAAGGTCGTTCAGTTGCTCCTCGAACTCATTGTACATAGCGTCTATGTCCTTCTTACTGAGATATCCCTTGTTAATCAGGTACTTCTGGAACCTCTCGATCGGATCCTTCACTCTCCATTTCTTCACCTCATCATCAGTTCTGTACCTTGTAGGATCATCGGAGGAAGTGTGCGGACCTACCCTGTAGGTCACTGCCTCGATGAGTGTCGGTCCCTCTCCGTTCCTTGCCCTCTCTGTAGCTTCCTTTACCGCGTGGTAGAAGGCGAAGATATCATTCCCATCTATCTGCACACCGGGCATACCGTAGGCAACTGCCTTCTTGTAGATCTCTGTCTGAGCGGTCTGTTTGGACAGTGGTACGGATATTGCCCACTGGTTGTTCATACAAATAAAGATGGCAGGACTTTTGGTCACAGCACCGAAATTCATCCCGTTGTGGAAATCGTTCGAGGAGGTGGCACCGTCCCCGAAGAACACTGTAGTCACCCCACCATCACCCCTGTATTTGCTGGCATAGGCAGTCCCTGCAGCCTGTACGATCTGGGTACCTATGGGAGCGGATGGGTTCACAAATTTAATTTTTGGATCTCCAAAGAGACCAGGCAACCTACGTCCTTTTTGCGGGTCGCGTTCATTAGCGAAGAGATGATTCACAATGTCGGCCACCTCAATGCCTCTATAGAGAGCAATCCCATGCTCCCTGTACGCGGGATATACCCAATCGTCCTCTTCGAGTGCAATCGCGGTTCCCACATGGGCTTCTTGTCCAACGGTAAATATGTGGAAGCCGACCCTTCCTTGTCTTTGTAGTCGAATGCCCTTGTCATTGAGCATTCGGACCTGTATCATCACCTTGAGTGCCTTAATCAAAGTTTCCTTTGACAGATCAGGTTCTAGATTCTTGTCGAGAATATCGCCATTCTCATTTAGTATTTGTAGTCTTGACATAACAGTTCACCTGAGAGCCCATATGCAAAATATAGTGCTCGACATGTGTGTTTTCCACACAAAATGTAATATGTATGAATGCATTATAATTTAAGAGAATTTAACCATTTGCCCAATCCCCGTAGAATTCTATAGTTTTTCCAACGGATTACGCATTCCTTGCAATACCTTACGAATAATGACAGACTTACATTATAATTCGGAAGTCCACCCCGGACAATGTGCTCAGATTCGGACGAGAATTTTCGAAATTAGCCCACCCCAATCGCCTCAACCCCAGTATTTTACCGTACATTTTGGAGATATGCACAAAAACGTTTTAGCTTTGTTAGCAATTATAATATTTCATATGGAAGAAAGCCCCACCTTCTAGTTTATAATTTGTGGGGTTCATCAATAACATATGTCGTTTGTTATTGCAGTTCATTCTCTGCGTGGAGGAACTGGAAAGACACTGGTCTCGATGAA
>JALWRB010000501.1 GCA_027077875.1 Candidatus Heimdallarchaeota archaeon | reverse complement strand
TACGAATGTTGCAACGAAGACGGTGGTTGCGAATACCTCTGCCATTATATCGCCTCCGTACCTCTATCGATGAGGTATATCGCACCTAAGAGGAGGAATGAGACCACTGATGCAGTTATTGCGTAGACATTCTCACCAAGACCAAAAACCTCGGAGAGCGCGTGAAACACAAACATGAGACCACCGAGGGCGAGGAGAATTCCAGGATACAGCAATCTGCTCCCCCGCAGGTCGGGAAGAACCCTGAAGAACATGAAGAAAATGATAGCTGCCACTCCAATGTTCCCTATCGCGATTAATTCGCTTACTAGAACCATACTCTTTACCCCTCATCAAGGCTTAAAAATACTTGTTTGAAAAGATGACATTTACAGAGTTGCAAATGAGGTTTAATTATTCTAGACATCACCTGAGTTTATTTCATGAAACTAGAAAATTAGGTAAAGTTAACTGGTTATTCAGAGAAAATTATTGTGGCAGTTGTAGTCTCCAAAAATGTGGCCAGTAGGTCAGTAATTACCAATCTACTGGTGAAAACTACATGGAGGCATTGTAAACACAAAAACATTTTCGTCACATTTGGAAAGATGAAAAACGGGGGTCTGGCTGGCTGTCCTTTGCCATCTCAGTATCTCGAAATGCACGGTAGTGTAATACAAATATTTTCCTTGCATGAGTAAGAAATAATCTATTTATAGGAGTTAGAGAAGCAGGGAGATGGGTCATGACAAAGTGATGGTTCTTCTAGAACACTTTTATTCTGTATAGGGTATTAATCCGCCGACGTTATGTGGCCACAGTTCACCAGTACCCTATGGATTTGATTTTTCTATAATTGTAGGGGATAATATAGTTCTCCATCCTGCGTTGAATTGCCTCCGGTGAAAGGAAGTACTGAACTCAGAGTTTCAAGAGTCCCTAGAAAACTTTCTACCACTATTAGTGCACACTTCCGGATGCATGGTCCAATATTATTATGTGATACCTGTAAAACCATGTTGTGTACTCCCGAATACTGGTGACAGGAATTGTGCAGAGTGTCGGGTTCAGGCCCTTCATCAAACGTCTGGCGGAGGACTTGGGAACAACTGGTCACGTGAGGAATCTCGGGAGTGTAGGGGTTGAGATCGTCGTGGAGCAGCATCTTCTCGATGTTTTTATTCACAGGATGGAGAGGGAGAAACCCGAGCTGTCAGCCATCTACTCTCACGAGGTTGAGGCGATCCAAAATTACAAGGCAGATGGCTTCACCATCCTCAGGAGTACAGACATATCATCCACAACCTTCTCCCCCCTGCCACCCGACATATCTATGTGCAATGGTTGTAGGCAGGATCTTGATGTGGGCAGGAGGGTGGACTACCCCTTCATCTCCTGTACGGACTGTGGACCACGTTATGCCGTGATCAGGGGGCTGCCCTACGACCGGGAGAAGACCTCGTTCGCAGAGTTCCCACTGTGCACCGAGTGCGGTGAGGAGTACACCTCACTGTCCAATAGGAGGTTCCACGCCCAGACAACCTGCTGTAGCGTGTGCGGTCCTTCCTACGAGCTAAGGGACTCTCGTGGAAGTACTGTCCCCTTGGACTGGAAGGTTCTTGCCGAGAGGATCAACTACGGGGACACACTTTTCATGCAGGGACAGAGCGGGGCGCACCTGATCTGCAGTGCACTCGTCAGGGACACGGTGGAGGATCTCAGGAGGAGAAAGCGGAAGGAGAGCAACAAGCCATTTGCCCTGATGGCGAGATCCCTTGGGGTCGTGGAGAAGTACTGCAAGCTTACCGATTACGATAAGAAGATGCTCCAGTCATCGAGACGACCCATTGTCGTATTACCGGTGAGAGGGGGAACCAACCTCCCGCTCGACGCTATCGCACCAGGACTTGACACCGTGGGGATGGTTCTGCCTTACACAGCCGCACAGCACCTGCTGTTCAAGAAGGGGATGCACGACCTCGTCGTCCTGACCTCCGCAAACGAGCCCGGACTTCCAATGCCAATCACGGAGGTGGAACCAGTCTTCGGTACGGACTTCTACCTCATGCACAACCTGTGCATTGAGCAGAGAGTGGATGACTCTGTCCTAAAGTCACTCGGAGATCACTCCGTACTCATCCGGAGGGCAAGAGGGTATGTCCCACAACCACTGCATCACACAGAAGTCGTCCCAGACATCCTTGCTCTGGGAGCGAACGAGGTCGTAACGGGTGCATTCTCTAGTAGGGACTGGGTGACTGTGACGCAGCACATCGGCAACATGAGGAACCTCGAGAACCTCGACTTTCTCAGGGATGCGGTCACCCACCTTCGAAACCTGTACGGGTTCAGACCACAGCACTTGGTCGTCGACCTGCACCCAGATTTCCTCAATAGGAGGTTGGTCGAGGAGTTCAGTGACACCGTTCTCCACGAGGTACAGCACCACGAGGCGCACGTCTACTCGCTCCTGCTTGACCGAGGCCTTGCCCTCGGGAGCGAATCTGTTGTGTGGGCGGTTGACGGGTTCGGGTACGGATATGACGGCAATGCGTGGGGGACGGAGCTCTACATTACCTCCGAGGATGGGATTGAGAGGATCGGATCGGCAGTACCAATATCCTATCATGGGAATGACGCCAACGCCAAGTACCCAGCAAGGATGCTTCTCAGCTACCT
>JALWRB010000500.1 GCA_027077875.1 Candidatus Heimdallarchaeota archaeon | reverse complement strand
GGAGTACATGGTCGACAGGGTACTCGAAAGACTCTTCAAGTGATCCAGGTTACCAGTTCGGTTACCAGTTCGGTTACCAGTTCAGGCTTCCTGTTCAGGTTATACCAATTCAGGTTTCCTGTTCAGGTTATACCAATTCAGGTTTCCTGTTCAGGTCTCTTATTCGGGTTTCTTATCTGTCTCCTTTTTCATTATCTGTTATTCAGTGCTCTGATTATTGCGTGCTCAACTCCTTCCCCAACCTTCATCTTGGGTTCCTACAGTTGAGCGTTCCATTGGGTTCCTATAGTTGAGCGTTCCATTGTGTTCTTGTAGTTGAGTGTTCTATTGTTTTCTTATAGTTGAACGTTTCATTGGGTTCTTGTAATCTGCTACTCCAGTACTCTGAATCTCTGTTCTGTTCCACACCTCTTCGTGGTTCTTGGTATATATCTAGGTTGGATTCTCACTCTTCAAATACCAGCTCGCAGTAAGTCTGTCGTTGAAAGATCAGTCTGAGCACGGAGAAGCGAGCAATACGTCGGATACATCCAGTACCTTGGAGCGGAAGGTCTCCTCGGAGGATGTACCGAACATACTGTCATCCGCGGCAGGAGACGAAAGTAACGTGGATGAGAGGGCTTTCATCCATCTTGAGGTTGACCACTCTGAACGAGCCGAGGACAGGCTGATCCACTCCGAGCTTGATTTCTACCTCCCACTGCTCGGTGATACCCTCATCGGAGACCCGGATTCTCCCAGAGGGGTGCTTCTTGTGCATGGCTTCACGGGGTCCAATCTGGAGTTGCTCTACTTGGGAAACTACCTTGCGACCAAAGGCTACAGGGTGCTGATCGTCCTCCTCCAAGGTCACGGAACAGATTACGAGGATCTGAGGAGGTACGGGACCAAGGACTGGGTCGGAAAGATCGTTGACTGCTACAAGTACCTCGTGTCCGAGAGAAACGGGCGGAGAGTTATCGTCGGGGGTCATTCACTTGGAGGAGTCCTCGTCATCAACTCCCTTCGTCACATCTCGCCCGCGGGAGTGATCCTGATGGCCTCCCCGATCCGCTACCCTATCCCTCTGCGGATATTTATCGGGATGATGGGTAGAACCCGCAGGAAGCGGTACTACGCTGGATTCAGGTTCCACAACAAGAGGATGCTCTCCAATCCCCTGATCAAATTCTTCGACGACAGGTACGAGTACGTCTACTACAGTAGTATCCGGGAGGTGTTTCAGGCTATGGACAAGGCGTACAAGTTGCTCCCCGAGCTGGACCTCCCGATGCACCTCATCTACGGGGTCAGCGATTACAGGGTGCCCAAGTCGCAACCCCTGCTCATTCAGCGAAGAGTACGTTCCCATCCAAGTATAACTTGGATCGAGAGGACAGACCACGTGATAGTCATTGACACTGACTACAAGCTGGTTGTAGAGGCTTTTGAGAACTTCTGCAACTCGGTTCTGCCCGGATGAGATAACCATCAGGTCGCTTTCTTGAGCACTCATCAGACTGCCCTTAGTTGGTGACCAGTTCCTCCTTGTTGTTCCTCAGTCTCTCCCTGGTCTCAGGAAGGTCAATCCCTGTCTTACGGGAGGAGTACAAGAGGACGAGTATGCCCGCGAGGACGAGGATCGCTGCGGCGACGAAGCTCACCCGGTAGGCGTCTCCGATGGCGTATCCCTGTGAGATGTAGTAGTCCGAGATGGGGCCGGTGATCACGGTGGCCGCTATCCCCCATGACAGGAAGAAGGTGGCATTGTAGTATGAGAAGAGCCTTCCTCTGTACTCCTCAGGGACGATTGCAGCTACTATCGAGTAGCTGGCGGCTTGGATTATCACCTGTGCACTCCCAATCAGGAACGCCGAGATCAGGACGACGTAGTACTCCGAGGTGAGGGCGAGGATCAGAATGCCAGACACCGCCGAGACGCTCCCCATCAGCATCACCTTGAAGTCGTCGAAGTGCCCGATCAGCCCCCCTACAACAAGTCCCGCAACCATCGAGGCAAGGCTGGAGACATTCCTGAAGTTGGCTATGTCGACGTCACTGGCGTTCACACCGGTCGGTTCTGCGAGGTAGAGGCTGGAGATGATGGCGATAGAGTTCCTGCCAAAGTTGATGAGCACGAGACTGAGGAGGAAGACGAGATACACTCCGAGGGTCTTTCGGTCTATGAGCGACAACGGGATCGATGGCTCTCCGCCTCTCGGGAGATGGTGCGATTCAATCCTGATAACAAGCAGGACGAGCAGACCAGACAGTATCATGATGAACGCAGGGATGTAGAAGAGTATCCCGTTGACGAAACCTCCTCCACGGTCGAAGATTATTCCTCCCAGTGTGGCCCCTGCGATGCCACCGAGACCTCCAATGATGGAGAGCTGCCCCATGAGCTGCTTCCGCTCGTGGATGTCGGTCAGCTCGGAGATGAGCGTCGTCCATCCCACATTGGACATCGACCACCAGATCTCTATGAAACCCAGTCCGAGGATGATGGCAAATCCAGCTGTGCGTAGAGAAACCGTGTCGTAGTACTGCTTGAAGACGAAGTAGAGGACGAAGTGCCCGATCCCCGCAACCACCTCTCCGATGATCACGAAGGACTTGGAAGACTTGAACCTGTCAAGAAGCGGTCCCCAGAGGAACATCTGACTGCCGCTGTTAGATAT
>JALWRB010000499.1 GCA_027077875.1 Candidatus Heimdallarchaeota archaeon | reverse complement strand
CAGCAAGTGTGGGTTATCTTATGTTGCATCAGCAAGTGTGGGTTATCTTATGTTGCATCAGCAAGTGTGGGTTATCTTATGTTGCATCAGCAAGTGTGGGTTATCTTATGTTGCGCGTACCGAGAGCTGTCTGGATTCTCTTCTGCCACGTGTGGGTACACCTTGTGTCGCTTATCGAGGGCTGGCTGGAGCTTCTCTTCTGCCACGTGTAGGTGGATCTCAAGGGGTACGGGATCCGGATGGGGTGAGAATACATTTTCTTACAGGGGGAGATAGTACAGTACAGCGGTCATGGCTACTCCCAGAAAGAGTGATTGGAGGATGATCTTCCATGCCTTTCGAAGATCACTTTTGCGGTACTCCCTGTCCTGTACCTTGAACTGCGTGTTGAATATGGGGACCTTTCTGCTCATTTCATATCCACCTGACCGTCAAGTGCGTTCACTACGCAGAACCGGTTCTTTGCCTGCAAGAAGGCGAAGGCGGCAAAGGTATTCGGGAGGATTGTGAGGAGTCTGTAGACGGGTGGGAGATCGAGGATTGCGATAATCAGCACTGTGGCAAGCGACACTATCAGGGCAAGTGCTCCTTTGAGATATCTGCTGTACACTCCCTCCTTTCCGATATTGCACGACCCTGGTCTGTACCCCACTGAGTCAAAGATGAATCTGTTGACCCTGTCTCTGAAAGAGGAGAAGTCCATTTCCTCCTCCTCGGGCACGATATTGATTTCGTGGAAGAGTGCGTTGAACTGGTCAAATACCTCCACACTTCGCTCTTCGAGGATGTATGTCCTCCTCCAACGGTCCTCATTGGAGCTGATGTAGGAGTCGAGCCTTGTGCAGGCTTCTTCGATCAGTCTTTCGTAAGGATTGAGGCTCTCCAGATCGTCTGAGGCAAAGGTCAGGATATAGTTATCCGTTGACTTTACGAGATAGCTTTTTCCGCTGAAGATAATCTTGCGGATCTCTCCATTTCCGAGTTCATTCCCGAAGCTGTTCAGCGCAGTGAAGAAACTCGCTTCGAGGAGTGAGGAGTCATTGAACGTCTCTCCCTTGGTATAGTGATAAACTGGAATCCCGTCGGGCCTAATTATCTGAACCTCATCAATCACTAAGTTTCTGGCTGTTCTTATCTATTTTAAGGGTGAGTTAGTTCTAAAGTACTACCACAATGTTCAACAGAATCCGCCTTTTGGAACACGAAGGTAACTTGAAGTGACTGTCAAAGTCTCAGGACCGAATTATTCGACTGTATTCGGCATTTTGCCTGTGGGAAATAATTTTATACAGGCTGTCAATTTGATAACTGAAGATGAGTACAATTCCCAACCTAGGTGCGGTCGAAAACATGGCCGCGGAGATCAATTCGGAGTATGATCTGGGGCCCAAACTAGACCGGTACTCCTCCCTCAGTCCCGAGTTATTGGAACTGGCTTCGGATCACGGACTGGAGGGCATAGACGCTGCGAGGGCCCTCTTCGTTTCTGACTACATAGTGACCACCTCGGAGGTACCCCCAGGGGTCTCGGACGAGGACAGGAGGATATCGATCATCAAGGCATTTGTGAGCGGCAAAGGGCGAAACGAGGACACTGACCGCTTGATGAGGGTCTTCTACCTCGCCCAGAAGGTCAAGCAGGGATTCAGGAGAACTGACTACTTCCTTGCCGGCAGGGGGCTGGGCAGGGAGCAGACTCTTGTCATACTGAAGGATATTTTCATAACCCCCTACCTTGAGGTCTGCCGGCAGATGCTCGGGGACGGTGATCAGCTGTGGGAGAGTGCAGTACTGTACTCGGCGATCAAGCACACCCTCCCTGACAAGGAACTCTTGGAGGTGAAGGACGGGCTGGCATACATGTGGGAGCAACTTGTGGAGTACTCGAAGATCCTCGTGGTCGAGCAGAACGACACGCTCACCATCCCGAATATCACGGACACGCAGGCGATTCTCCTCATGGGAGGGGAGGACGTCCCCTGTATCTCGATCTCGAATATCCAGAGAGGGGCGACCAAGGAGGAGGTTGACTCCATCAGGGGCTTCCTTGACTACCTCGATTCCACGGACAGGGACCGGTCGCTCGTCTATGTCAACAGCACGATCGTCGGGACCGATGAGAACATCATCCTTGTCAGAAATCCCGGTGCCGAGGGTAAGCCCGTCCTCTTCATCAGGACGAAGGCCGACGAGCTCAACGTCTCACAGGTGATGAGCATCCTCGACCTCAGGGGCTGCGAGGACTGGTCCCACCTTGGTGGGGGCAGGAGAGAGGTGACATGGATCGAGACGGTAGAGGAGGAGGAGGAGGTCGAGGTCGAGAAGGAGGTCATCGAGATCGTGGAGAAGAAGGTCACCGAGACCGTGAACAAGGAGGTCGTCGAGATCGTGGAGAAGGAGGTCACCGAGAAGGTCACCGAGGAGGTTGAGGTCACCAAGAGGGGGTTGCTAGGAAGGCTTCTCGGACGTGAGCCCAAGAAGGTGAAGAAGACCATTGTCAGGAAGGTCAAGAAGAAGGTCCCCGTCGAGGTTCGGAAGACGGTACCCACGAAGGTGACCAAGATGGTCCCCACCGAGGTCAAGAAGAGGGTAAAGACCAAGGAGAAGCGGGTGAAGACCCACGAGGAGCAGAGGTCTGCGGTGATTGCCGAGAACATTCCATCCTTCGTTGCAGATGCTGTCACTGCCTTGGCCCTTGGGGATCTTGATCTGTTCGAGATCTGGGACACCGTGCGTGACTCTGAGTACGTGGTGGTGGGTGCGGTCGAGTCGGACTTCAACGACGACAAGACCATCCTGCACATCGTCGATGACGTGGGCTCTCCCGAGGATCTGGCTGCGACATTGGATGGACTCGACGAGGTGGTGGAGGCCATGATCAAGTCGTTCTTTGGCCTGGACGTGGACATATTGCCCAATGACATCCTCTTTGTCAGGAGCGACGGAGAGCATGACAATAACTACTACATCTCCTTTGACGGGAACGAGGACCGGCTGATGGGTACCATCGCGGTGACGTACCAGAAGAAGTCCATAGGATTCGCCAAGGAGGACGGTGAGGACGACGTTGTCAATCGCCGTACGATGAAGATGAGGACCCGGCAGTTGCTGTCTTCACGCGAACACACCCCGTTCGATACCTCGGTCGAGCGTATCCTCGGTGATACCATCAGTGAGAAGGCCGAGACCATCGAGCTGGAGAAGGCAATCCTTACCCTCCACTAGTTCTTGAGATAGTACTTCTGGTCCTTCTCCCGGGCCCTTCTATAGTTCCTGAACCCCTCGATTGAGGTGTGGAAACCTGGATTCTGGGAGAGCTCCTCTCTGGCGATATCCTCCTCCAGTGGGTCGAGGCAGAAGAGCACTGACCGCTCTGCGTTGGAGCGCTTGGAATTTGCAGGATTCAGTGGGTTGTGGGTCGTCCAGAAGATCCGCACCAGTTCCCTGTAGCTGATCCTGTCGGGGTCATACGTCACCTTCACGACCTCTACATCCGCGGTCAGGATGGTTTTGTCGACAGGGGTGCAGAAACCGACCTCTGTTTCGATCACCCCGTCTGTTGTGTGGAAGATTCTCTCCGCGTTCCAGAAGCACCCTCCGCCAAAGTACGATACCTTCACAGGATTGTTGATGACTCACCGCATTTAACCCTTCGCGAGGGAACTTGTGACCTCATATTCTCCTTAGCTCGACCATTGGAGTCATCTCAGCTATCGACAGGAGTAACTTTACTTGGTAGTTCGGGGCGAATGAGTTACGGAATATGACCATGAACTTCTCGTTCCCGTCAGTCGTGGGGGTGAAGACGCTGCTCTCCCTACAGGTCTTTCTCTCGAAGTCCACATCGGTGAAGAGCACCGATGGCTGGATATCCAGGAGCTGGATGAGGTCAACCCCTGATGCTTCGAAATATCCTATGGCTAATTTTGACGCATGAAGTTGGTAGAATTCTATGCCGTTGTACTTGTCCCTCATCCTCTCGAAGAAGCTGTTGTACTCCTTTGAGCTGAGGTACAGCACATTTTTTTTAGCCTTGGCGATGAGATCCTCTATTCTCCTCGGCACCTTGTCGAATCCAGAGATGAAGTCCACCAGAGGCTGGGTGCTTTTGTGATCGGTGACGACATTCTCATTCAGGAACTTCTCCGCTAGCTCGGCCTTCGACTCCAGTGTGGTTCTCAGATCTTCCATCACGACAGATGGTGAGATTGCCTCGTAGACTTTCACACGTGTGGATGTCTCCAGCTCTGAGACATATCCGACCGAGACGAGATTGCGGAGGTACTCGTAGACCTTTGGCTGGGGCACTCCTGCTCTCTTGGACAACGGGGTGGCTGACTCTGGTCCCCTGATCACAAGGGCAACATAGACCTTGGCTTCCCCGGTCCCCATACCGAGGTTCACAAGGGCATCGATAACCTCTTTCTCGTTCATTTTCCTACCTCAGTCCGAGCTGATGTCGCTTGATGACAGGAGTGCAAGGACGAAGAAGACGACAGTCAGGACCGAGATCACGGTGAACTCGAACCAGAGCTCGGCAAGTCCCCAGCCCCTGAGCATGATCCCCTCAAATGTCCTGATGCCGTATGTGAGGGGGACGAATGCGGCCACCCACTTCAGGTATTCGGGGAAGGTGAATATGGGGATCAACATCCCCGACAATGCCAGTGACGGTATGGCGATCAGAATTGCCATCTGCACACTCTGTAGTTCATTCTTTGCGAAGTTGGAGAGGAGAAATGCGAGGAAGATATGGGATATCCCGTAGAGGAGACCTGCACCGAAGAGCAGGTAGATGTTGCCGTGGACCGTGGCCCCGAAAACATATATGGCTATCGCGATGACGATCGTGGTCTCTACCATGGCGAATAGTGACAGGGCGATCACGTATCCAAGTATCCGCTCGACAGGTGTGATGGGAGTGGTGTACAACCTCGTCTTGGTGTGGTTTACATCCTCTCGAATTGCTGTCAGAACCGAGAGAAGTAGGATGAGAAACGTCAGTATGTACCCCATAACTGCGGGTATTCCGACGTCGAAACCAGAGAGCTCTCCTACCCCGAAGGCTTGAATCTCCTCGAAATCTATCCCCCCTTTCGAGAGGTCCTTGAATGCTTCTGTGAGAGCTGTGAATACAGAGGCCTTCAACTGCGGTTTGGTCCCGTCGTAGTATACCTTGATTGTCGCATTCCCCGTGGACGTGAGGTCCTGTGTGAAATTCTCAGGGATGAGCACTGCTGCCTCAATCTCAGCGGCCTCCACCATGTCGATGGATTCGGAGTAGGACGCCAGTTCTACTTCCACCCTGTCGTTCGCCACAAGCGAGTCGAGGATGTCCTCTCCTATGTTCACTGTCTCGTTGGTGAAGGGGTTCGTCACTCCCGTGTCTGCTACCTCTATCCTGATGGGAACGTGCTTGACCTCACCCGATAGCACGACACCAAAGACCAGCATGAACATGATCGGGAAGATGATGATCATGCCCAGTGTCCTCCTGTCCCTTGTGAACTGCTTGAGTACCCGGGTGCTCAGAGCGAATACCCGTGATGCCGAGAACCTCTTGTAACGTCTACTCATTGATATTCTCATCTCCACTAAGCAGGAGGAAAAGTTCCTCTACATTCCTCACATTGTACTTGCTGAGTAACTCAGAGGGACTTCCTTCCTCAATCAGCTTTCCATGTCTCATGAGACCAATCCGGTCTGCCTTCTCTGCCTCGTCCATGACGTGACTCGTGACCAAGATTGTCTTCCCGTCGTCCCTGAGGCTCTTGAAGAAGTCCCAGAAATATGCTCTGAGGATTGGGTCCACACCTACCGTCGCCTCGTCGAAAAGTATGAGCTCGGGCTGGTGGATCAGGGCAATAGCGATGCTCAACCTTCTCTTCATTCCGCCAGACAGGAACTCCGCGACGACATCTCTCTTCTCCTCGAGCTTGAGGATGCTTATCAGCTTCTCCCCCTGCTCCCTGATCTCCTTCCTTGACAACCCGTATAGCCTGCCAAAGAAGGAGATGTTTTCCCACACTGTCAGATCGAGGTAGACTGCGTACTCTTGTGGAGCTATTCCGATGCGGTTCGACAGTCTCCTCCTGTCCTTTGGGAGTTTGAGTCCGAGCACGTATATCTCCCCTGACGTGGGTCTCAGGGTTCCTGATATCATGTCAATTGTCGTGGATTTACCGCTCCCATTCGCCCCGATGAAGGCGTATATCTCCCCCTTACGTACCCGTAGGTCTATCCCGTTCACCGCCTTGACGGCTCCTTTGTTGTAGTGCTTCACGAGTTCTTTTGTCTCGATTACGTACTCACTCATGTTACTACTATCGTGGGGAGTAGTAATAAATCTGCGCTCACCTACCAGACCTTTTGAACTTTTTCATACTCAATGTGAGGAGTGGAATGACAATCGTAATAAGTGGGAATGAGACCGTCTCCGACGCCGATGACGCACCACTTGATTGGAATGAGACCTCTTCCCATGGCAAATCTGCCACCATAAGGAGGGTGGGGTCAAGGCCCCTGAGCTCCTCCGAGAATCCAAAGATCTCGGTAGGGTGGTAGAGGGGTATGACTGGGAGGTCGTCGTGGATGGCCTTCTGGAGGACTGAGGCGTACTCCGCCTTCTTTGCGGTGTCCAGCTCCTCGACGTAGTTCTCGACTACACGCTGGGTTGTGAGGTTCATGTAGTTGTAGAAATTACCTCCGTTCGGGACGAGACTATAGCTCTCGTATAGCCCCGATGGATCCCACTCAATCGACCATCCGTATCCCACGGACAGAAGGTCGAACCCTCCACTGTCATAGAGAGGAACAGGGTATGAAGTTCTGTTGCTGTCCTCAGTGTACCCGAATGTGCGGGGGGCGATCACATCCCAACCAGTCACTATGATCTCTCCTCCGATTCCTATCTTCTTCAGTTCCTCGAACCATATCTGTGCAGGTAGGTTCTGGGTGCAGCAGGAGTTCGGTGAGAGGATGGTCACATTGAAGAAGAATGTCTCATAGATCCCATCCTTGTCACTGTCCACGATGGAGCTGTAATTGTACCCCGCGTCCTCCATCAGCTCCCTTGCCTTGCCGATATCGTAGGTGTCAGGCTTGATGGCTGGGTCGTAGTACAGGGCGGTAGGTGGTATTGTTCCTGCTGCAGGGACGCCCCTGTCGCCTATCACCCTGACATATTCCTCCCGATCCGCCACTGCGGATAGCGCTCTCCTCACACTCAACGCTGCCAATGGGGCTTCTGTAAGGTTTTCCATCCCTCTCGGTGTACCTTCACCAGTTCCGTAGAATGGTGATTGGTGATTCAGTGATATCTCGAAGTGCGCCAGGGAGACTACCTCCTCCTCCACGAATCCGTCGATCTGATTGAAATATCCCCGTTTGAGCAAGAACTGTGAGTCCACTATGTCTGCTCTGGTCTCTTCGATAGTTGTATTCGTTATGGAACTGGCTCTCAAGAACCTAATGGAATCAATCTCCACAGTCCCGTAGTAGTAGGGATTCCTCCTGAGAACAATTTCTTCCTTGCTCATGGTCGAGACCATATAGGGACCCGCTGAGACCGCATCGCCTCCCTCCGGATCATTCCAGTCACAGCTAGCAGGATCGCCCGCTACACACTGTGAGTACCTCTGCTCAAAGACTGCCATCTCTATAATGGGGACATTGAGTTTAGACATCGGGAACGCGGTCATATTGAGAAGGGTAATCTCGACTGTTTTGTCATCTACTTTTGTTGCAGAGGAGTTGTCAAGGAACAAGGTCATCTCCCTGTACTGTGGAGAAATCCTTGGTGTGACTGCGACCTTGAAGGAAAACACAACGTCATCTGCTGTAACCATATTGCCGCTGGAGAATCTTGCTTCTCGGAGCTCAAATCGCCATGTAAGACCGTTAGAGGTCGTCGGCATCCGTGCAGCCAAGTCGGGTACAAATTCGTGTGTCACCGAGCTACGTTTGACCAGGGCGCTGTATACAGCTGACGTCCACTGTGCAGATGCGTATGTGTTGTCTGCAAAAATTGAGTGCTCGGAGAATTCATAAGGGAGTAAATAGGTCAGCGTTGACACGCCCTCCCCTGTGGTCACTGGGAAGATGGATATGAGTAGAATGGTGATTATGAGGATTCTCATTGTCATATTCTCCCTCTCCTGTAGGTTAAAAATATGTCTTCACTATAGTGGACACTTCTCAAAAAAACTAGATATTTCATCTATTATTGATGAAGAGTATTGTATTACGATTTAATTTGTGAATCCCTTCCTGCAGAAGACCTGATAAATTCATGTTCTACTTGGTAGAGGGTATTTGAGCTAAAAGGTCTTCTCCTTTCTACGATACCATTAATGTGTGTCACTGGGTTGGAGAGTCTATTCTATAAAAGAGAACATCGGGGGTGGAGAATGGCTCTTTTGCACATTCAATGGGACCGATTCGTTATGTCTAAGAAGCTTGCCCCTATTCGACAATGCTCTGAGAGTCAAGGGGGTTGGTTCTCTTTGTGAATAAATCTCACCTTCGTCGTATCGCGCAGTTAACATAACATTGTTCACTAAACATTATTAATTCTAGGAAATGCTTATATTCCAAAATATAGTGTATCAGTTATGGCACATGAAAATGTGGTACGAACAAATGATGATTTTGTACAAAGATATGGTGCAAAATCTATGTTGATCGCGGCAATAGTTTTCCTATTGGGGACATTCACTGCCATGATCTTGTACGATAACTACGGATTCCTCAATCAGTTCTTCAGTGATCTGGGGAACAGGGGCGACACATTCAATCCTGAAATACCCTCTGACATCCGACCGAAATCAACCTACCCCGAGATCTTTAATATGACCCTGTGGGTGTCTGCAGTGTTCATTATCCCGTTCTTCCCATATGCTGGAAGAAAGATGCAGATCGGTGGAGAACCAACGCGAGGAAGGAGGTTCTTGACAGCCTACATCTCAGTAGTGACGACCCTCTTCATCGTCTTCAGGATAAATGAATGGTTCCAAGTCCCCGATATTGTTGCCACTGGCATTGGGTTCCTCCTTCTTGGTGGGTTCATTCTGATCGCAGTTTTCGGGTTCATGAACAGGGAGGAGATGGTGAATGGACTGTTCTCCGCTATCGGTATACTTGGATTGCAGGTCGGTCCATGGCTCGCGATGGTCGGAGTGCTTGATCTGAAGACATCATGGTACGGCCACGTATATGTGGCCATCAACCTCTATTTTGTCATTGCCTTCCTCTCACTGTACTGGCTGATCGCGGTGAGCGCTGCCCCATCTGATCACCCGTACAAAAGGTCACTGCTCTGGTTGCTTGACGTTCTCTTTGTTATCGTCATCATCACCTGTGTCTATATCAATGTCATCGGAGAACTCGCCCTTGCTGAGTTGCCAGTCTTCAACCTGTTAAAAATGCCTGCATACCAGAAAATCATGGCATACTCCTTCATTTCCTACTTTGGATTTGTTGTGTCAAGACGTCTGAAGGCCATTTGAGTTCTGGAATTTAGTGATCTCTCCTGTTCTAACATCTGTTCCTTACTGATTTGGTGCTTAATGTGCACTGCATTCGTTTTCCCCCCTAACGCGGTGTGGGGAGTACAGAGACTTCTGCCTCTATTCGGATCAGAGAAGGTTCACCAACACTCTACCTATCAAGAGGAGGAAACCTATGACCAACAGCACAAATTTTAGGGTGGCAAACAGACTAATCGCATAGGTGAGATAGAGTGGTCCTCCTAGGAGTATCACAAATGTGAAGACATTCTCCATGTAGTCAAGGATCGAGGCCAATGCAAAGATCAAGCCATGTTGGATATCTAGTCTCTTTCGTCCGTCATTTATGAGTAGCACCAGTCCACTCAAGGTCATGAAATATAGCGTGGGGTATATCATGTCAATGGCCATGAAGAGGAAGACCTCCCCCATAATCGGCCTCCACGAAGCAATGATGGAAGCCATCCTTTCTGTGCTCCAAGCTAGCTGAAAGTCCAAGATCGAGTACCCGGACTGTCTCATCCTTGACTCCAAGGGTACGAAAACGATCATGGATAATATCGATCCCACAAGACCGATAAGGAAGAATTTCATCCTTCCGAATGCAGTGACATTTTCCTCAAGAGAATCCCACATAGGCTCTGTTAGACGTCTTGATTTATATTCTAGCTGTGTTGGAATCAGTATTTTACATAGACAGAGACCGTGCTTCCTGAGACTGCCAGAACTTCGACCTCATTCAGCTTGTCTCCCCCCATTCCTGCAACACCAGCAGGCATGCCAGGAGTGGTGATACCGTCTATAGTTGGTCTCTCGGCAAGTAGTTTCGAGATTGCGAACCCGGGGATATGGCCCTCGACAAAGTATCCTTCAACTGTGGTTGTGTGGCAGGCATACAAATCCGGTGTTAGGCCAAAGGACACCTTCCTAGCGTCAAGGTCTGCCTGCTCCTCGATATTGTCATTCACCGTAGCTCCTAGGTCTCTCATGTAGTTAATGAACTCGTGGCAGCATCCACAGGTAGCTGTCCTA